>JAXDPR010000306.1:0-7196 GCA_034668265.1 Sphingomonadales bacterium | reverse complement strand
TTGAGCAATTCCTGCAGCGGGAAGTTGCCATATCCCGCCAGCATGCAGTGCCACGACATCGGCAGATAGAACTTCCCGATGTCCTGGCGCATCACTTCCTGCTCGAGGTCGTTGCCGGTGAACCAGGCGGTGATCACGCCCTTGAGGCTGTCGGACAGCGCGTCGTTGGCGGCCAGCGCTCGCCAATATTCCGTGTCCGACCGTTGGGCAGTGCGGTAGTGGCAGACGAGATAGTCGCGGATGCCCTCGTAACGGCCCGCAATCGCCGCATTATATTCGTCTCGTTTGTCCTCGTCCCAGGCGGCGAGGAAGGATTCGACTGTGTTGATAACGATGTGAAGCGCGGTCGCTTCGAGCGGCTCGAGGAAGCCCTGCGCTAATCCGACGGCCACGCAATTCCTGACCCAGCTGCGCTCGACCCGGCCGCAGCGCATCTCGAGGTGCCGGACCTCGGCATCCTCGCCGAGGCCAAGATGCTCGCGGAGCTCCGCCGCCGCGTCGTCGGGATCGATATAGCGCGACGAATAAACGTAGCCGTTGCCGATGCGGTTGGTCAGCGGAATGTGCCAGATCCACCCTGCGGACTTGGCGGTCGAGCGGGTGCAGGCCTGGATGCCGTCGGCGGGCCACGGGGTCGGAACCACCGCCGCCCGGTCGTTGAACAGATTCTCGCCGAAGGAGCGGTGGGGCTCCTTCAGCGCGCCTTCGATGATCGTCGCCCGGAAGCCGCTCGCATCGACAAAGAAATCGGCTTCGAACCGCCGGCCGTCGTCGGCGACCAGGGCTTTCACGTCCCCTCCCTCGCTGAGCTCGACGGAGGCTATGCGCGCATCGACATGCTCGATCCCGCGCTTCGTGCCGAAATCGCGCAGGAAGGCCCCGATCAGATGCGCGTCGAAATGGTAACCGTAGCCGACCAGAAAAGGGAAATTGGGCGGCGCAAGCGGGGCGCGGCCATCGCGCGCAATGCGGGTCTGGACGAAGAAGGGATCGGGGTGGGCGGGAACGTCGCGGCCGGTGCGGCGAGCGCGGGTGGAATAGAAGAACTGGCCCTGGGTGAAACCGTCGACGTCCGTCGGGAAGGGGTGAAAATAGCGCTCATAGCCCGGCTTGTCGGACCAGCCGGCAAATTCGATTCCCGCTTTGTAGGTCGCGTTACAGCGCGGCATCCAGTCGGCCTCGGCAATTCCGAGCGTGTCGAAGAAGGCCTTGAGCTGCGGGGTCGAGCCTTCGCCGACGCCGATGATCCCGATCGCGGACGATTCGATCAGCGAGACCTTGGTCCCTTGGCTAGACCAGCGGCGGTGGATCAGGTTGGCGGTCATCCACCCGGCCGTCCCGCCGCCGAGGATGACGACAGAGCGCGGCGGCGCCTGGCTCATCGCGTGGCTGCTGCGATCATGACTTCCCCCGCGCGGGGGTGGTCCGCAATGGTCATGCTGGCCGGCTGCGTGCCGTGGACCATTACCGCAATCGACTTCCACCACGGCCGCCAACTGCCCTGCCGCGGCCCGAAGCGCAGGCGGACGCCTTGTGGCGTCACGGTGCAGCTGATCGATTGCCTCAGGCTCGGACCGGCAATGCGCACGCCGTCGTCGAAGTAAAGTTCGCCGCGGCAATCCCCGCCGGGATAGACGTCGAGGCTGAGCGGCCCTTGCGGAACCTGCATCGTGCTTTGCACCAGCGGCTGGCGCGGCAGGATCGTGCCGGCGCGAACGAACACGGAAAGCTCGTCGAGCTTCGGCATCAGTGTCAGTTTCAGCTTGGTGACGGGCTGCCCGGTCCAATAATCGTACCACCCGCCGGCGGGCAGGCAGACGCTGAATGGCTGCGGCGATTCGGGCCTGGGCGGCCCGGCGATCATCAGGCTCGGGCCGAGCGCGAAGCTCATCGCCTTGTCGCAATCGCTCTTCAGCGAATCCGGATGATCGTAGAAGACCGGCCGCATGATCGGGTCGCCGGTGCGCGAATTGAGCTCGGCAAGCGCGTACAGATAGGGCATCAGCCGGTAGCGCTCCTCGATGAAGCGGCGGCGGATCGCGAGATGCTCGGGCCCGTCGACCCACGGCTCCATGCGCGGCGCGTCGTGCGCGCTATGGTTGCGGAACACCGGCGTGAAGGCCGCGACCTCGTACCAGCGCGTAAGCAGATCGGGGCTGGCGCCGCCGACGAAGCCGCCGACGTCGCAGCCGCTGTAGGTGAAGCCGGACAGGCCGAGGTTCTGCAGCTGCTCGACGCACAGGCGCAGGTGGTCCCAGGTCGAGCTGTTGTCGCCGGTCCAGGTCGCCGCGTAGCGCTGCCCCCCGGCATAGGAAGCGCGGGTCATCACGTACGGCCGGACTCCGGGCCGGAGGCGGAGCATCCCCTCGAACGTGCCGCGGGTGTTCTGCATGCCATAGACGTTGTGGATTTCGGCATGGGTTGCGTCGCGGGCCGAGAAATCGTCGCTGTCGACGCGGTGGAGATTGTCGAGCGGCATGGTCTTGGTCGGGGTTTCGAACACCGCCGGCTCGTTCATGTCGTTCCAGAAGCCGGAAAAGCCGTCGGCGATGAAATCCTTGTAGAGGCTGCCCCACCAGTCGCGGCTCGCGGTCCGGGTGAAATCGGGAAAGACGGCGGGTCCGGGCCACACCGGCGCGACGTAGAGCGAGCCGTCGGCCTTTCGAACGAAATGATGTCCGGCAAGGCCGGCCTCGAGTGGCGCATAACCCTGGTTCGGCGCATAGGCGATATGAAGATCGGTGATGGCGACGAGGCGGATCCCGTCAGCGTTCAGGTCGCGATTGAGCTTGGCGAGATCGGGGAATTTGGACCGGTCGACGGTGAAGGGCCGATAACGGTCCTGGTAGTCGATATCCATCCAGATGACGTCGGCAGGAATGCGATCGGCGCGCAGCCGGGCGCCGATCTCGCGAACTTCCGGGTCGCTGCTATAGCCCCAGCGCGACTGCTGGTAGCCGAGCGCCCAAAGCGGCGTCATCGGCGGCTTGCCGGTAAGATCGGCATAGCGGCGCACAACGTCTCCCAACGTCGGCCCGGCGATCACATAATAATCGATCGGCCCGTCGGGCGCGCTCATTTCGATTGCGCTCGCGTCCTTGTGACCGAAGTCGAATGTGCTTCGCCAGCTGTTGTCGAGGAACAGGCCGTAGCTTCGGCCGTCGCTGTCGCTACCGACGTATAACGGGATCGATTTGTAGATCGGGTCGCTCGATGGTGCGAAGCCGAACGCGTCGGTGTTCCAGTCGACGAAGGTCCCACCGCGCCGGTCTAGCGGGCCCGTCTTGTCGCCGAGCGCGAAGATATGCTGGTCGATGGGCAAAGCCTTGCGGAGCATGAAACCCCGTCCATCGAAACGCAGCGCGTCAGGCGCGTCCGCGACGATCGTCTTGCCTTGAAGGTCCGTGACGGTGAGGCCGAGAGTCCCGGGGTCAAGGTGGACGGCAAGCGCACCTGTCGTGAATCCATCGGCGGTGGCGTGCACGGGCACGCTCTTCATCCGGACGTCGCGCGGGACCGCCCAGCTCGCGTCCTCGGGGAAAGCGTCACCATGGGCGATGCGGACGCGCAAGATGCCATCGGTCAGCGCAGTCACTCGGAGAGTGGCGGCGCCGTTGCCGGCTTCGATGCCGTTCGGCAGCGCTCGTGGCGCTTGCGCCAGGACAGGCGCAGCCATGGCAATCGCTACCGCGGCCAGAAAGGTACGCAATTTCATCGCAGCTCCTCGACCACCGCCGCATGGGGCCCGAGCGCATCGTCGGCCATATCGCCGGTTTCGCACAGTCGCTTGCCCGACGGCAGGAAGGGCGCGTCCGAGCTCGACAGGTTGAACGTGCAGCGCAGCCTCTGTTGGCCTTCGCTGCGGTCAAACACCAACCGTTGCGGGCCGGCTTCGACCAGGTCGAGGCGACCGTGACGCAGCGCGGGGTAAGCCTTGCGCAACGCGATGCATTGCCGCGTGAACGCAAGCACCGAGGAGCCGCCCTGCTCTTGGACGGCGACCGCAAGCGCGCGATGCGCCTCGCCGGGCGGAAGCCACGGCGTTCCGCTGGAAAAGCCGAAATTGGGCTGCTCGGCAACCCACGGCATCGGTGTACGCGCGCCGTCGCGGCTCAGGGTGTGCGGCCAGTTGGTGATTGCTTCAGGGTCCTGCAGCTTGTCGAACGGCACATCGACCTGGGGCAGGCCGAGCTCTTCGCCCTGATAGATGATGATCGAGCCGCGAAGCGCGCACAACAGCAGCATCTTGATCCGGGCGAATGCATCGCGATGTTGGTCGTCGGCCCAGCGCGAGATCGCCCGCGGCGCGTCGTGATTCTCGAAGGCCCAGGCCGGCCAGCCCGCGCTCTCCGGCCAGTCCTTCATCGCCCGTGCGACCAGCTCTGGCGTCAGCTCGTTCGCGTAGAGAAAGTCGAATCCATAGGCGCTGTTGAGCCGCTTCTCTCCCTGGGTGAACGCCTGCATTTCGCCAAGCGCATGGTCGCCACCGACCTCGGCAAGGGTAAAGCGGTCGCCATAATTGTCCGTCAACGCGCGCAGCCGCTCGAGGAACTTCACGATGTCCGGATGCGACTGGTTATAGAGGTGCTGCTGAAAATCGAACGGCCGCGTGCGCTTGCGTTCCGGCGGCGCTGGCGGATTGTCGCGCAGCTCAAGGTCATGCATCGCAAAGTTGATCGCATCGATGCGAAAGCCGTCGACTCCGCGATCGAGCCAGAAGCGCGCGACGTCCAGCAGCGCATCCTGAACCGCGCGGTTATGAAGATTGAGGTCGGGCTGTTCCGGCAGGAAGTTGTGGAAATAATATTGGCCGCGCCGCGCATCCCAGGTCCAGGCCGGCCCGCCGAACACTGACTGCCAGTTGTTGGGCGGCGACCCGTCGGGCTTGGCATCCGCCCAGACGTACCAGTCGGCCTTGGAATTATTGCGGCTTGATCGGCTCTCCCTAAACCAGTCATGCTGGTCCGAGCTGTGCGAATAGACCTGGTCGATCATGACCTTGAGGCCGAGGCGGTGGGCGCGTTCGACCAAGGCGTCGAAATCGCCAAGAGATCCGAACACCGGATCGACCGCGCAAAAATCGGCGACGTCGTAACCGAAGTCGCGCATCGGCGAAGTGAAGAAGGGCGACAGCCAGATAGCGTCGACGCCGAGGCTCGCGACATAATCCAGCTTGGCCGTGATTCCGGGAAGGTCGCCGATCCCGTCGCCATTGGTATCGGCGAAACTGCGCGGGTAGATCTGGTAGATCGCAGCGCCGCGCCACCAGGGATCGCGGGTCCGGGCGGACGAGTGGGCGCTCACTTCTTCAACGAGCATTGCAAACCGCAAAACCGAGCGGCGACAGGTCGACCGCGACGCTGCCCGGCGCGGACGCAGTCGCGGTGCAATTGCCCGCCAGCGACTCGAAGCGCGTCGAGCGAGTCTCGACCCGGACATTCTGCCGGATGGGCGCGGTCGAGCTGTTGAACAGCAGAAGCATTTCGCGGCCCGTTCCCGGCTCGAAGCGCGACACTGCGAACAGGCCGGGCTTGTCATCGGAATAGCGGATGAGCTGCAGGCCGCGGGTCAGCGCGGGGTGGCTGGTGCGAATGCGCGCGAGCGTGGCGATCTCTCGATAGAGCGGATGCTGCGGATTGAAATTCGCTTGGGCGGTGGTCGAGCTGGTGCCGAGCAGCTTTTCATCATTGTAGCTCGCGACGCGCGAGGCGAACATGTCCTGCCGCGAGTCCTGGTCTCCGCCCCTGCCGACAAAGCCCTGCTCGTCGCCAAAATAAATCGTCGGGACGCCCCGCAGGGTCAGCAGCATCGCGTTGGCGAGTATGTCGCGCTTCAGCACTTCGTCGTCGCTGGCCTTAGGCCGCGCCTGGCGGATGCCCCAGCCGATATGCCCCGGGGAGTCATGGTTGCTGACGAAGGTCGGCAGCCTGAGGGCCGCCGCGGCGCCGCCTTCATACAGTGCATCGGCGCGGAACAGCTTCGCCAGTTCGTCGGTCGGCGCATCCTTGGCCACAACGTCGCGAACCGCCCACAGGAAGCCGAAATCGAGCACGCTCGGAAGCTTATCGACACGCGTGCTCTCGGCGGTGTGCGCGGGGTCCATGTCGTCCATCGCGACTTCGCCGAAGATGTGGAAGTTGGGGATGCCCTTCTTGCGCGCGCAGGCGAGGATGGCCGGAACGAACTTCTGCCAGAGCTCGGGATTGACGTGCTGCGCGGTGTCGATCCGGAATCCGTCGACACCGAAATTCTCGACCCAGCCGCAAAAGATGTCGATCATGCCCTGAACAACGCGGGGGTTTTCGGTGAACACGTCGTCGAGCCCGGAGAAATCACCCATCGTGCTCGATTCGCCGCGGAAAGTGCTGTTGCCGCGGTTGTGGTAATAGATCGGGTCGTTGAGCCAGGCCGGCACCTTGATGGTGCGCTCGGCCGGCGGGATGACGACGGTGTACGCGTAATTCGGATTCTTGAGCCTCGCAAAATTGGCCGCGCTGGCGTCGCGCTCGCCGGCGAAACCCGGGTTGATCGCGGCCCCGTTGACCCCCAAACGGCGCTGGTAGGGATAATCGGCGATGCTGCGGTAGGGGCACTGGTTCTTGCCCGCGCACTCTTCGAAATAAATGACGTCCGCGGTGTGGTTGACCACGATGTCCATGTAGAACTTCATGCCGCGCGAATGGACCGCGTCGACCAGCGCCTTGAAGTCGGCGTTGGTGCCGAAATGCGGATCGACCCGCGTGAAATCGGTGATCCAATAGCCGTGATAGCCGGCGCTTTCGTGACCCTTGGTCCCCTGCACCGCCTTGTTCTTGAAGATCGGCGCAACCCATAAAGCGGTCCCGCCGAGGCCCTGCACATAATCGAGCCGCTTGATCAGCCCTTTGATGTCGCCGCCATTGAAAAAGCCCTTCGACGTCGGGTCGAAGCCGGTCGCAAGCCGGTCACCCGAAAGCCCGCCGCGGTCATTGGACGGATCGCCATTCTCGAAGCGGTCGGGCAGGACGAAATAAATGACCTCGTCCTCGGGGAGGCGCGCGCGATAGGAGCCGCTATCGTCCGGAGCAGCCTGTGCGGCCGAGGTCACGGCCAGAAGCAGTCCGGCAGCAGCGGCAGGCAGAGTTCGCTTCATGACTGGCGCTCCTTGATGCCGCCCGCGACCATCGACGCGACGAACTCGCGGTGGGTTGGTAGTG
>JAXDPR010000305.1:0-3872 GCA_034668265.1 Sphingomonadales bacterium | reverse complement strand
CCTACCCGGGGCCGAGCTGAGCCGCTCAGCAATCGGCGAGATGCCGTCGAACGACTTCGGCAAGATTATCGCTGGCCTTCACCACGGCATCGACGGCAGCCTGGCTCTCGGCATCCAGCGTCGACGCCTGCTGGCGGAGCGCCGCGGTCAGTGCCCCCAGGATGGCGACCTGGCGCGGCAAGACGTCGGAGGAGAGCATCCTGGCGTTGGGCTTGCACGCCCAGGTGATCGCCCGCGCGACATTGTCAGTGATGATCTCAATCGTGCCGAGCTCATCCCTGGTCGGGCCGCTCAGGTTGCGGTGATAGATGGCGAAAGTGCCCATGACCGACCCGTCGTCATGCCGGATCGGGGTTGACCAGCAGGACCGGAGCCCGTGGGGGAGCGCGAGGTCGCGGTAGGCCGCCCACAGCGGGTCGGTCGCGATGTCGGTGACATAGACCGGGCGCCCGAGATAGGCCGCGGTGCCGCACGAGCCGGCCGAGGGTCCGATCTCCGCGCCATTGATCGCCTCGACGTAGGATTTTGGCAGGCTCGGCGCCGCGCCGTGTGTCAGATGCTTTCCGTCTTCGCTCAAGAGCAGCACGGACGTCAGTATCTCGCTGTCGGACATCGCCTCGACGGTGAGCAGGTGCCGGTTGAGAATGTCTTCAAGGCTGTCGCCTCGCTCCAGCTCCGACACCACATCGCTTTCGCGAAGGTCCAGCGCCTGCCGCAGTCCGGTTGCAAACGACATTCAGCCCTCCATCGAAAGGTTTTTCCGTCGGCCGGAGGCGTAGCCTGCCAGTCGACTTCGCGACCGCGGCTTACTGCAATAACCCTTCCTGAAACAGTTGATTTGTTGCGGGCAAGGCCGACTGCCACGGGCCAAGACAAATCCGGAATGACGAAGGGGCGGCGGGGCGGTCGGGTCGCGGCCGATCGGGCGCTCGACTTCCCCCGCGCGGCGGCTAGGCTGCGGCGCGGGAGGGCGCTTCATGTTCAGACTGGTGAAGCTGACGCCGCCGCACGGCTGGGGTGCGGTCGTGTGGGAGCTGGGGATCGTCACGCTCGGCGTGCTCATCGCGCTCGCCGCGCAGCAATTCGTCGACGACCTCCACTGGCGGAGCGAAGTGCGCGACTTCCGCACGGCCGTGAAAGCCGAAATCAGCAACGACCTTGCAACCTACACCTATCGCAGCGGCCAGAACATTTGCGTCGCCGCCCGGCTCGATGAGCTTCAGCGCTGGCTCGACAGCTGGCGCGCAGGGCGGCCACTAAAGCTCACCGGGCCGATCGGCATGCCGACCTCGCTGGTCGTCCGGACCACGGTTTGGGACGGCCGCGACCCCGAGACATTCTCGCACATGCAGCTGCCGGAGAAGCTGGAATATGGCGGCCTCTACACCGAGTTCGCAAACGCCGAGGTCCATCGCCTCGACGAGCGCGCGGCCTGGGTCGAACTCGGCGATTACGACGGGGCGAGCGGGCTCGACCACCAGGATTTGATGCGCCTGCAGGGGCTGATCACTCGCGCCCGGCTGCGCCTGCGGCGGATCACCGGCAATGCGGCCCGCTTCACGAAGCGCGCCGCCGCTCTCGGCATCCGGCCCGTTCCCGATCCGGAGTGGCCGGCGCCCGATACCGGGATCTGCCGGCCGATCCTGGCGCGGAGCGGTGCCGCTACGGCCTAGGCGTCAATCGCATCATCCTTGTCGAACAGAAGCCTGGCGACGAGCGCGGCGCAGGCCGCTCCCAGGAGCTGGGCGAGGATGAACAAAGGCACATCGTGAGGGGCGATACCGGCGAAGGTGTTGGTGAGGCTGCGCGCGATGGTGATCGCGGGATTGGCGAAGCTGGTCGAGGAGGTGAACCAATAGGCCGCGACGATGTACAGGGCGACGCTCGGCGGCACCCAGTCGCGGCGGAAGCGCACCGTCCCGAGGATGGTGAGGATGAGGCCGAAGGTGGCGATGAACTCGCCGGTCCACTGGCCAAGGCCGGTGCGCGCCTTCACCGATAGTTGAAGCGTCGGCAGCCCGAACATCAAATGGGCCGCCCAGGCGCCGAGGATCCCGAAGGCGAGCTGCGCGGCGATATAGGCGAGCGCGTCGCCCCAGGCGAGCTCACGCCGCGCGGCGGCGACGAGGCTGACGGCCGGGTTCATGTGCGCGCCGGAGATCGGCCCCAGCATCGTGATCAGCACGAACAGGATCGCACCGGTCGCAAGCGTGTTGCCGAGCAAGGCGACGGCGTCGTTCCCGCCCGACAGGTTCTGGGCCATGATTCCGGAACCGATCACGCAGGCGAAGAGGAAGAATGAGCCGATAGCTTCCGCGGCGACGCGTCGGCCGAGGCTGGAGCGGTCAGCCACTTACGGGCTCGGTCGCGAGGAAATCGACGATTCGGGCGTGAAGCGCGCGATAGGCGTCACGAAAGGCTTGCCGTTGACCGGGCCCCTCGACTTCGGCGGGATCGGGTGTGCTCCAATGCGCCTTGGCGGGCTTGCCGGGCCATATCGGGCAGACCTCGCCGGCCGCATTGTCGCAGACGGTGATGACGAAGTGGATCGGCGGTGCGCCGGCGGCGGCGAATTCGTCCCAACTCTTGGAGCGCAAGCCTTCGGTGGGATGTCCGTATTCCTCAAGCAGCGCGATGGCGGCGGGGTGGACCTGGCCCTTGGGATGGCTGCCCGCCGAGAAGGTGCGGAAGCGGCCCGGAGCCTCCTTGTTGAGGATCGCCTCGGCAAGGATCGAGCGCGCCGAATTGCCGGTGCACAGGAACAGGACATTGTGCTGCGGCATCGTGAACCCCCGAGTGCCTAATTGCATAGCGATTGTGACGGTCAGGTGACATGCCGGACCACCCCCTTCGATTAGGGAACGCAGCGCCCTCGTGCTACAAGCAGTAATCGCGCGAGGAACGTCCCCGTAGGCTTTCGCGCGGCTGAGAGACCATTTGTGCTCCCGCTTACCAGGTGGAGCATTTTTTGATGCAAAGGCTGACTCGCGGCGAGGCCGCGGAGGAGCTGAGGGACCAGGCCGCCTCGTGCCGACGGCTTGCCGGCAGGGCGCGCACGGCCGGCGGTTCGACCGCGCTCAAGACGGTCGCCGAGCAATTCGACGACGATGCGCGACGCATCGACCCAATGAGCGAACGGCGCTGATGAGGCCAGCCAAGCGCAAGGCCGAGGACTCGGCGGCGGGTTGCCGCGCCTTTGCTGCGTCGGACCGCGAACGAGCGGCGGCAAGCACGAGCGAACACATGCGCGCCTGCCTCGAGCGCAGCGCTGAGGCGTGGAGCTCGCGGGCGCAACTGCTCGACCGCCTCCAAGCCAGTTTCGAGGCGCGGGCCGAGGCAAATATCGGAAAAAGCTGGCGCGACAGCCATGCCCAGGGAGGACATCATGGCTAAGGGACAAAAACGGTCGAACAAGGAAGTGCGCAAGCCCAAGAAGGCGCCCAAGAAGGTCGCCGCGCTGCAGCCGTCGAAGGCGTCCGGCTCATGAAGATCGAAGGGAGCATCCGCTCGAACCTCATCTCCGCGATCGCCAGCGCGCGGCGGTGGCGCGGGCGCCGGGTGCACAAGGACACGGTCGCCTATTGGCACGCCATTCTCGATTTCGGCCGCCGCACCAGCGTCGAGCCATTGGGAGCGACGGTCGGACCGCTCGTCGCCGAGCTGGAGAGCGAATTGGCGCTCGTGAAAAAGCACGAGCGGATGCAAGCGCGATCCGGCGCCGCCGGCGCCTAGGCGTCGAGCGCGGGTGCGCGCGCCTGGAGCGGCTTTCTGACTCTAACGAACTGCTTTTTTGGAGCGACGCTCTGCGGCGTCGATCAGCGACGGCGAACCGGGACGGGCCCCTGGACCAGCTTGAGCAGGGTCTGGGAGGC
>JAXDPR010000304.1:0-4249 GCA_034668265.1 Sphingomonadales bacterium | reverse complement strand
CGCAACAATTACGTCGATGACCGGCCGGAAAAGCGATACCGCGAGATGGAAAGCTTCCCCGGCTTCGACATCGACGAAATCACGGCGCGCAAGTTTGCGCGCGTCACCGGTGAGATCAACCTGCCGCCGGTCCGCTTCGCCGAGGTCGGCACTCCCGCCTTCTATCTGAGCTATGTCCGCCCGGCCGTGTTCGCCGGCGCGATGGCCACGCAGGCGCCCGACGGCAGCGGCCACCATTACGCCGACCTCGGCGCGCAGCTTGACCTCAGCTTCACAGTCGCCCTGCGCCTGCCTATGGTCCTCTCCCTGGGAACCGCCGCCGGCTGGGCCGACGGCCATTATCGCGGGACCGAATGGCTCGTCTCTTTGAAGATCATGTAGCGCGATGCAGTCGCTGTTGATCGAGGCCGCACACTGGGGCCATGCGCTGATCCCCGTCCTCGTCCTGCTCGCCGTGTTCGACTGGCTCGACGCGTTTGAGCTGATGAGCTTCCGCGAGATCCTCGTGCTGCTTCTGCTCGGCGGGCTCGCTGCGACGCTATCCTGGCCGGTCAGCGGCCGGTTGCTCGACACGCTTCCGATCGGCTTTTCGAATTATAGCCGCTTTGTCGCGCCCTGGATCGAGGAAGCGATCAAGGGTGCCATCATCGTCGTCCTCTTCCGCATGAACCGCATCGGCTACAAGCTCGACGCGGTCATCGCCGGATTCGCCATCGGCGCCGGTTTCTCGGTCGTCGAGAACATCATCTACCTCGTGCGCTTCCCCGATTATGGCGCGGGCACGTGGCTGGTCCGCGGTTTCGGCACCGCGGTGATGCACGGCGCAACACTCGCCGTGATGGCCGCGATGGCGCATGAGTTCGCGGAGCGAGAGACGCGCGCGGCGGCGAGCGAGTTCCACTTCCGCCTGTGGTGGTTCGTTCCGGGCTATCTCGCTGCGGTCGCGCTCCATACCGCCTTCAACCAGTTCCCCGACCGCCCGCTGATCGCCATGCTCGGCGCGATCGTCGTCGCCCCGCTCGCACTGATCGCAATCTTCTATTTCGGATCCCATGAAGCGCAGCGTTGGCTTGCCGTCGAGGTTGCCGAGCACCGCGCTGCGCTCGACGCGCTACGTACAGGCCGCTGGCCCGACGGTCCGGCAGGGCAGAAGATCGCCGCGCTTGCCGGGCGACTGGACGCCGAATCCGCCAAGCGCGTCCGCCGTTACTGGGAGCTGCAGGCGTGGCTCGTCGCCGAGGCCGAGGAGACGTTGATGGAGGAAGCGGCCGGCGATGCCGAGTTCAACCCGGCCGAGGTGCGCGCTGCCTTCGCCGAACTCGACGGCCTCAAGCGCGCGCTCGGCCGAAGCACCTACGTCGCACTGCGCGCTCTGCTGCCGTTCAGCCGAAACGACCAATGGGAAGTCGCCGAACTGAAGCAACGGCTCAACCGCCGCTGAGCGCAGCGATTACCCTTTCTTAACCTTCGCCGCCTGACTGCTGATTGCAGGAGGCGCGTTTCATGCCGATGGTTGCCTATTTCGAGGAGCGCTCGCCCGCTGCGGACCGCCGTCGCTCGGTGCGCCGTGCATTGCGGCTCGGAGCCCTGACCGGCAACGATTCCGAGCTGGCCACGATCCACGATCTGTCGCTGACCGGGGCCCTCATCGAAACCTCTGTGCCGATGCTCGTCGGGGCGACCTTCGAGGTCGAGCTGCCCCAAGCCGGCACGATCGAGGCCTGCGTCATCTGGAACAGCGGCGAATATTACGGCTGCCAGTTCGCGCTGCCGATCTCACCGGCCGCGCTCAGCGCCGCTTTGCTCCAGGCCGACGCCCATCCGCCTGCGGCTGCCGGGCATGACCCGATCGCCGAGCTCAAGGTGCTCAACAGCGAGGTCGAGCGCCTCGCGTGGAAAATGGACAATGCGCTGCGGCGCCTGACGAAGAAAGACCGGGCTTAGGGTCTCGGGCCGCTTCTAGCGCCCGACGACGGCCCGTCGATCACCGGCCAGCCATTCCGCCACGCAATCGGGTCGATCAGCATCACCCGCCGCGTGTTGACCTCGTCGCTCGCATTCTCGCGCGGGCGGCGATCGTCGACCGCATGATAGACGATCCAGTCGCGCCCCTCCCGGTCGGTGACGATGCTGTTGTGTCCCGGAGCGTTCCAATGGCCGCGCTTCTCGAGGATGATGCTGTGCGGCTTGCCCGTCGCCTGCTCCAATGTCTCGAACGGTCCGGTTGCGCTTTTCGAGCGGGCCACCATCACCGCATAATTCGCCTTCGCTCCGCAGCAATTGTCGCCCGAATAGAATAGATAATAATAGCCTCCGCGGCGCATCACCCAGCTGCCCTCGACCAGCACCGGAAAGCCGCTCCGGCCGGGGCTCGGCGAGACCAGCTCCCTGGGCGAGCTGCCGGCGGCGAACGACAGCATGTCCGGCCCAAGCTCCTGCACCCTGATCGGCTCGAACCCCGAGCCCCAGTAGAGGAGATGCTTGCCGGTCGCCGGATCGTCGAACTCCATCGGGTCGATGTTGACGAAGCCCGGGCCGCACTGGAGCGGGTGGCCGATGTCGCGGAACGGCCCGCGCGCAGACCTCGCGGTGGCGACGCCAAGGCAGAGCCCGTGACGTTCGTCGGACATGTCCGGCTTGGCCGAGAAATACATGATGTATCGTTGGCCCGCGCGGATCACGTGCGGCGCCCAGAAGTCCTGCGTCTTGCTCGCCCAGGCAGGCTTCACTGGAAGCGCGCCGCCAAGCGAGCGCCAGTGCGTCAGGTCCTTCGACCGCGCGAGCTGGATATTGACCCAGCGGTCGCCGTGCTTCGTCTGCGTCGCATAGGCATAATAAAGATCGTCGGGCGCGCGCAGCACGCTCGGGTCTGGGAAGTCGGCGTCGAGGACCGGGTTGGCGTAGGTCGGCGCGGTGCGCGCCGCGGCGCTGGTCGCGACTAGCGCAAGAAATGCGGCTGCCAGGACTTTCCACATGATCATGCACGCTTAATTGCACCGGCGCGCTTCGGGAAGGGTTCCCGCGCGCCTGGCGCCTGACTATCGCCCGCCGGCATGACCGACTCGCCGAGCTTTTCAGTCGACGCGCGCGATGAAGGCGACGGCGTCCGTTTCGACGTCACCGCCGGCGACGGCCACTCCGCCAGCTACCTGACCGAGGGGCGCGAATCGCGGCATTATTTCGACTTCTTCCGGAAGCTTCACCACGACTTTGGAACGCGCCTTCCGCACTTCTTCGTCGACCGCACGGATTTCGCCGAGACTCCTTCCTCGTGGCAGCCGCTGCTGACCGACAATGTCTCGCCCAAGATCCTGGCCGGCTACGGCGACCCCGCGGTGCTCAAGACCCACGACGGCTATTACCTCCTCGCGACGTCGAACGACGCGCCCGACGCCTTCCCGATCCTGCACTCGAACGACCTCATCCACTGGGAGCACAAGAGCTTCGTGTTCCCGGCTGGCAGTGAGCCCGAATGGACCGCCAGCGGCCGGCACGTCGCCGATTTCTGGGCGCCGGAAATGGCGAAGGTCGGCAAGGAATATTGGGTCGCCTACACCGCTCGGCAGAAGAACAATGCGCTGGCGATCGGGCTCGCCCGGGCGGACAACCCGCTGGGCCCTTTCGTCGACAATGGCGCCCCGCTGTTGACCGGCAAGACGGTCAACACCACCGGCGTTCCGCACGGCGCCGTCAGCGGCGGGGTCATCGACAGCCACATCTTCATCGATGCCGACGGCAGCCGCTATTTGTTCTGGAAGGACGACAGCAACGGCCTGTGGCCGCGGCCCCTGGCGATGCTTCTGCGCGAGCGTCCGGAGTTGATCGACCGCTCGTTCGCACGCGACGAGGACAAGAGGAGCGCGGCCTTCGCGGCGGCAATCGTGCCCTTCGCGAACAGCCGCCGGCCGATGGAGCGCTTCTACCTGATGACCGGGATGATCGAGGCCGCCCTCGCCAGTTGGCAGGCAGTGAAGAAGGCGCTCGCCGAATTTGGCCTCGCCGGCGAGATTCTCGAGGCGATGGTGACCCCGGTCAGGGCACAGCCCATCGCCGAGGACGGCCGCTCGCTCGTCGGCGAGTCCAAAATCGTCCTCGCCAACGACCTCGACTGGGAAGGGCATTTGATCGAAGGCCCATTCTGCACGCGCCAGGAGGGCCGCTATTGGCTGTTCTACGCCGGCAATGATTTCTCGACGCCCGCCTACGGCATCGGGGTCGCGGTCGCCGACCATGTGCTGGGCCCCTACCG
>JAXDPR010000303.1:0-3149 GCA_034668265.1 Sphingomonadales bacterium | reverse complement strand
GGTGAACGCCCCGCCGCGCGCCCGAGTCACGCCCGAATTCGAGCGCAAGAAAGACTATCTCGCCGGCTTCCTCGGGGGAGAGCGGCCGGAAGAACCGAAGGGCGGCGCTGGAAGCGATCTCCAGGCCGCGGTCGTCGAAGTGCTGAAGTCGATCTATGATCCTGAAATCCCTGTGGATATCTACGAGCTGGGACTGATCTACGGGGTCGACGTCAATGAGGACGGCGACGCGACGATCACCATGACCCTGACGACCCCGCACTGCCCGGTCGCGGAATCGCTTCCCCAGGAAGTGGAGCTTCGCGCCATGTCGGTGCCGGGAATCCGCGACGCGGTCGTCAATCTTGTCTGGGATCCGCCGTGGGACCCGTCGAAGATGAGCGACGAAGCGCGGCTCGAATTGGGAATGCTGTAGATGAATAAGGAAACGAAAATCCGCGCGCGCCCTGCCGCAATCACGCTCACCGACGCCGCGAATGCTCGCATCGCCGAATTGATGGCCAAAGCCCCTGACGGCGCTGTCGGAGTCAAGCTGTCGACGCCGCGCCGCGGCTGCTCGGGCCTCGCTTATTCGGTCGATTACGTGACCGACGAACAGCCGTTCGACGAGAAGATCGAAACGCCGGGCGGCGCCTTCTACGTCGATGGCGCCTCGGTGCTCTACCTCATTGGGTCGGTGATGGACTGGCGCGAGGACGATTTCGCCGCCGGCTTCGTGTTCGACAACCCGAACGCCAAGGGCGCCTGCGGCTGCGGCGAGAGCTTCACCGTCTAGGCCGTTTTTGGTAAGGCCGCCGGCGAAGGGAGACACCTGAATGCTCCTGTTCGTCACTCTGCTCACGGCCGCCGCCGCATCGCCGCAGCCGATCGGCGACATGCCGATAATCAATCCCAAGGCGAGTCAGCCGGCCAATTGCCCCGCGACATCACGCTACGAAGCAAGCCGCATCGGAAAGACGCCCCGCGCCCAAAATCTCAACGAGCTCCCCGACGCCGACGTCTACCCGCGCGGTCTATCGCCGCATCGGTAAGTGCGAAGCGCCGATGATAGTCAAGTTCGGAGTGATCGGCCGCTAGGGTCGCGGCCGCAAAAAATGGAACGGGGGAAATGCCATGTCACGCGCACTCACTTTGCTGTTCTCGATCGTCTGCTACGCGATCTTTTTCGCGACCTTCCTCTACCTGATCGCCTTCGTCGGCGACCTTCCGGTGCCGAAGACGGTCGACGGTCCAACTTCCTCACTGCCGCGTGAAATGAAGGCGGTCATCGATGTCGCGTTGATCGCCCTGTTCGGATTGCAGCACAGCGTCATGGCCAGGCCTGGGTTCAAAGCGGCTTGGACAAAGGTCGTCCCGACGACGGTCGAACGCAGCGTCTATGTCCTATTCGCCAGCACCGCGCTGATTATCCTGTTCACATTTTGGCAGCCGCTCACCCGCACAATCTGGCAGGTCCCGGCTGACATGGGCTGGCTCAGCGCCATCCTGATGGCGATGTTCTTCGCCGGATTCGGAATCGTGCTGATCAGCACCTTCCTGATCAACCATTTCGAATTGTTCGGGCTTCAACAGGCGTGGTTCAACCTGCGCGGGCGCCAGGCTGCCGCGCCGGAGCTGCGCCAGCCCCTCTTCTATCGCTGGGTTGCCCACCCACTGTACGCCGGCTTCTTCCTCGGCTTCTGGGCGACGCCGCACATGACCGCCGGGCATTTGCTCCTCGCGGGCGGGCTATCGATCTACATGCTGATCGCCATCCGCTACGAGGAGCGCGATCTCACTGGCCTCTTCGGCGATGATTATCGCCGGTATCGTTCCAGCGTCGGCGGGCTCGTGCCCCGGTTTCGGCGACCGAGCGCCTAGAAGTTCAGGCTGAAGCGGACCGCCGCGCCCTTGTCGTCGGGCAGGCTGGCGATGTGGCCGGGCTGGCGCCGATAGAAAAGATTGGCGCCGAGCCAGCCGTTGTCGCCGATCAGCCAGGTTCCGTAGCTCAGCTCAGCATCGACCTCGCGGCCGGTGGGGCTGAGCGACAGCCGGCTCAGCGTGTCCGTCGCCGTGCCCGTCGAATAATCGTAGGACGTCGGCAGCATCATCGCGAACCCGCCATGCTCGACGCGCAGCGGCTGCGCCAGACGGAAACCGAGCGAATCGCGGTTCGACAGAACCCCGTTCTTGGCGACGTCGAAGGCGTAGGCTCCGGTCTGGAACATGCCCGCGACAAAGCCGGTCCAGCCGCGCCGGGCGGTTAGCATACTGCTCCACCCGCCGCCGAATTCATGCCTCGCCTCGGCGTCGAGGAACAGGGTCGTCGCGCCGCCGCCGCCAAGCACGTTCGACATGCGGCCGCCGAGCAGCGACTGCTTTTCGTCGAGCCGGCTCATTCCGACCGACAGCGAGGTCGATCCGAAACTGCGGTCGGCGGCGATGGCGGTGAAGCGATAGGGCGAGCCGGTCGCGCTGGTCTTGACGTCCTGCCAGACGTTGCCGCTCTCGCCGGACATCGTCACGCCGACGCTTCCGAACTGATGGCGGACCGCGACGCTGCCGTTGCGCCTGGCCGCGAAGCCTGGATTGCCCGCAATGTCGCTGGCGATCAGGAACGATCCAGCCTGGGCACCGGTCAGCCGCCGCTCCATCGCCTTGGCGCCCTCGGCGAAACCGAACGCGACGGCGGTCTTGTTGTCGAGCCGGGCGACCGCCGAACCGGCGATCAGCCGCGACTTGCGCAGGTCCTCGGGGCCGATGCCCATGCGCTTTAGCGAATAGCTGCCGGCGAGGTCGTGCCGCTGCGCGACGGTCATCGCGATCGACACCGGGCCGGCCGCGGCGCCGGCGACCTTCACGTCGCCCTGCAATGCGCGCGACAGGGGATGATCGACATCGGCGCGGCGCAGCGTCTTTGCGAGATTGAGGACATAGGCGCGGTCGTAGCCGTCGAGGATGATCGCACCCATCGACTGGGTCGTTGCCGCGTCCCCGGCCGCGCTCGGCATGTCGCCGGTCATGCCGCTGACCGGAATCTTGCTGTCGGCAAGGCTCGTGGTGCCGATCGGCTGGAAGGCGCGCTGGATGTTCAGCCGCCCGTGACCGTAGATCGAGTCGACCCCGGCAGCGCCGAGGTCGTCGGCGCTCGAGAAGAGGATGCTGACGAT
>JAXDPR010000302.1:0-3630 GCA_034668265.1 Sphingomonadales bacterium | reverse complement strand
TGATCGGCCCATCCCGTTCCGCCAGCGTGCGGTTGATCATGCGCGCGGTTTCGGTCGAGCCGGTGAAAACGACGCCCGAAAGCAGCGGATGCGCGGTCAGCGTTCCGCCCACGACCCTGCCAGAGCCGGGCGAGAGCTGGACCACATCCTTCGGAATGCCTGCCTGATGCATCAGCTCGACCGCCAACGCGGCAATCAGCGGCGTTTGGCCGGCCGGTTTTGCAATGACGGCATTACCTGCAGCCAGCGGCGCCGACACCAGGCCCGTGAAGATGGCGAGGGGGAAATTCCACGGCGAAATGCTCGCGATCACCCCCCGGCCGTGCAATCTGAGCTCGTTCTGCTCCCCGGTGGGCCCCGGAAGTGGAAGCGGCTTGGTGAACTGGCGTCGGGCTTCTGACGCGTAGAAACGCAGGAAATCGACCGCCTCGCGCACTTCGAGCACGCCGTCGATCAAGGTCTTCCCGGCCTCCCGAGTGCAGAGCGAGAAGAACTCTTCCGCGTGCGCCTCATAGAGGTCAGCCGCCCGCTCGAGCATTTTCGCCCGCGCTTCGCCGCCAAGCGCATCCCAGCTAATTTGCGCGACATCCGCGGCTCGAACCATCCGATCGACCTCGGCAGCTGTCGCCTCGAAGGTTGTCCCCACTGTGATCCTATGATCGTGGGGCGATACGATCGGCCTACCCTCGCCCTTCCCAACACCCGGTTTCGCGACCCAGCTGCGCGCTTCGAGCGCCTTCAGTCGCATGAGCAACGGCTCACGCACGAGCGGATCGCTGAGGTCGACGCCGTTGCTGTTGCGCCGCTGGGCCCCGAAGAGGTCGCGCGGCAGGATGATCTTGGGGTTACGCTTGGGCTTGAGGCCCGCGAGTTCCGCTACGGGGTCGCGCACAAGCTCGTCCACCGACACCTGCTCGTCCGCGATGCGGTTGACGAAGCTGGAGTTGGCGCCGTTCTCGAGCAGCCGGCGGACGAGATAGGCGAGCAACTCCTTGTGGCTGCCGACCGGGGCGTAGATGCGCACGGGTGTCTGCGGATCACCGACGTGACGCTCCAGCTGCGCGAGCTCCGCGTAAAGCTCTTCACCCATGCCGTGGAGGCGCTGGAATTCGAATTCGTGCCCGTCCGCCAGTGCCTTGATCTGCCCGATCGTGTTCGCATTGTGCGTCGCGAAGGCCGGGTAGATGACGTCGCTCGCGGCGAGCAGTTTCTTCGCACAGGCGAGGTACGAGACGTCGGTCGCGACCTTGCGGGTCCACACCGGATAATCAGGAAAGCCGCCGACCTGGGCGAGCTTGATCTCTGTGTCCCAATAAGCGCCCTTGACCAGCCGGCACATGAGCTTTCGGCCGTGCGCCCGTGCCGCCTCAGCGACCCAGTCGCACAAGGGCGCCGCGCGCTTCTGATAGGCCTGGATTGCGATCCCGAAGCCGGCCCAGCCGTTAGCGAACAACGTGTCGTCGGCGAGCAGCGCCTCGAACACGTCCATCTGCAGCTCGAGGCGGTCGGCTTCCTCGGCATCGATGGTGAAATGGACGTCCGCCTTCGAAGCCTTCAGCGCCAGCTCTCGGACGATCGGGATTACCGCGGCGAGCGCTTCCTCGCGGTGGGTATATTCGAAACGCGGGTGGAGGGCGGTCAGCTTGACCGAGATGCCCGGCGACTTTTTGAACCCGCCCTTCGCCTCTTGAGCGATACGGTCGAGGGCTTTCGCGTAGGAGTCCGCATAGCGTTCTGCGTCCGCGAAGGTCTTGGCCGCTTCGCCGAGCATGTCGAAGCTGTGGCTGAGCCCCTGGCGCTGCTCGGGCTCGGCGCGTTTTAGCGCTTCGTCGATCATGCGGCCGAAGACAAAGTTGCGCCCGAGGATCTTCATCGCCTCGCGCACCGCGGTGCGGACGACCGGCTCGCCGAGGCGGCCGACCGCCCGGCCGAGTGCCGCCTTCCAATTGTCCGAGCGATCCTGAGCGCCCTCCAGCACCTTGCCGGTCAGCAGAAGGGAGAAAGTCGCGGCGTTGACGAAGCTCGAATCCGATCGGCCGAGCTTCTCCGACCAGTCGGGGCCGGACAGCTTGTCGGCGATCAACTCGTCGGCGGTATGGGCATCGGGAATGCGCAGCAGCGCCTCGGCGAGGCACATCATGGCGATGCCCTCGTCGGAGCCGAGGTCGTACGCGTGGAGAAATGCATCCACGCCCGAGGGCTTATGCGCTCGGACACCCTTGACCAGCACGTGCGCCGTGGCGGTGGCTTCGCCGAGCTCGTCGGCGCTCAGCCGCGCCTGGGCAGTTCGCTCGCCCGCCACTGACTCTTCGTCCGGCCGGTAAGCGCGCCTCAGCTCGATCCGATCGATCGGTCCCACAGCGGCCCGCTCTAAGCGAGCTGGCCGTGGCAATGCTTGTACTTCTTGCCCGACCCGCAGGGGCATGGCGCGTTGCGGCTTACCGGCGCCTCCGCGACACTTCCGTCCTCCCGCTGCGGCAGAGCCGGCTGCGGGATGTTGAGCAGCGGCGGCAGGTTCTGCATCAGCCCGCGCGCGGCGGCGTCGAGGTCGGCCGTATCGTCATCCGCCGAGAACGGGTCGAGGTGCTGGGTGATGAAGTCCGGCAGCTCCGGAAGCGGCGGCGGCTCGAGATGGATCTGCGCCTTCATCAGCTTCGACGTCACGTCCTCGCGGATCGCCACCAGCAGCCGCTCGAAGAGCAGGAATGCCTCCTGCTTATATTCGTCGATCGGTTTCTTCTGCGCGTAGCTGCGCAGGTGAATCACCTGCCGCAGGGCGTCGAGCGTCGCCAGATGTTCCTTCCAATGATGGTCGAGCGTCTGGATCAGGAGCTGCTTTTCGACCTCGTCCCAACGATCGCGCTCAACCTGCTCGAGCTTTGACGCCATGGCGTCATCGGCGAGCTTCTGGAGCCGTTCGGCGATCATGTGCGGATCAACCGACTCCTCCTCGATCCACTGGTCGATCGGCGGCTGGAGGCCAAACACCTCGTCGATCGCCTCCTTGAGGCCTGCGACGTCCCATTGCTCCGGATACGTGCCTTCGGGGCAGCTGACCGCGACAATCGCCAACGCAGTCTCGGCGCGCATGTCGTCGATCGTCTCGCTGACATTCTCGGCATCCATGATGTCGCTGCGCTGCTCGTAGATGACCTTGCGCTGGTCGTTCATCACGTCGTCGAATTCGACGACCTGCTTGCGGATGTCGTAATTGCGCGCCTCGACCTTCTTCTGAGCGGTTTCAATCGCCTTGGAGATCCATGGGGAGACGATTGCCTCGCCGTCCTCGAGATTGCTCTTCATCAACCGCGAGAACATCGTCTGCGGGCCGAAGATGCGCAGAAGATCGTCGTCCAGGCTCAGGTAGAATTTGGACAGGCCGGGATCGCCCTGGCGGCCCGAGCGGCCACGCAACTGATTGTCGATGCGCCTGCTCTCATGGCGCTCGGTGCCGAGCACGTAGAGGCCGCCGGCTTCGAGCACGCGCTGCTTTTCGGCGACGATTTCGGCGCGAATCTTCTCCGCCTGCGCATCATATTCGGGCGTGCCCTGGGCGAGGTCCGCAAACTCGTCCTGCATCCGGAAATCGATATTGCCGCCAAGCTGGATGTCGGTGCCGCGGCCGGCCAT
>JAXDPR010000301.1:0-3133 GCA_034668265.1 Sphingomonadales bacterium | reverse complement strand
CACGCCGAATGGGACCTCGTCACTTTCCTGGCGCCCGGCGCCGGCCGGAGCGACACCGACAAGGAACCCTAGGAAGCCGACCTTTCGACTTCGTCCGTCAGCTCGCGCGTCATTTCGATCATCGTTCGCCGGAAGCGCAAAGCCGCAAACATTGCCTGCGCCCCCAGATTCTTCTCGGCAGTGAAAAGCACCGCACGCGGTGCACCGAGTTTCGTCAACGCCGCAAGGGCCGCCTCGAGTAATACAGTGCCGATCCCCTGCCGACGATGGTCCGGATCGACCACGAGATCGTAAATCTCCCCCGCGGGTCCGCGCAGGACCATATAGTCGTTCCCTTCCGCGCCGGCATAAACGTAGCCGACCACGCCCCCGTCGCGCTCGGCGACCAGCACGACCTTGTCCGGCTTCTCATGCTGAGAGATAAGGAATTCGCCGTAACGCTCGGCAAGGTTCAGGATCGGCGCGATGAAGCGCAGTGGATCGAATTCATGATGTTCGGCGACGAGCAGTGCGCCCAGCCGGCCGATGGCGGCGAGGTCGGCCACAATCGCCGGGCGGACTTTCACTTGCGAGGTCATGCTCGGTTGTCGCAGGCGCAGATATGCATCGCAACGGGATTTCAGCGATCGAAGCGCTTCGGCCCCCCAGCCGTTAGAGGGCGGTGATCACCAACGGCGATTGGCCTTGCGCTTGCCCGGGACGGGATCCTCGGTGGGTGGCTCCGCTTCCCGCGTGGCGTCGCCACTGCCCATGTTGAGGAAAGCGCGAACGGCTTCGCCGGAAATCGCGCGGCCGAACAGCCAGCCTTGCGCTTCCGAGCAGCCGAAGCCGGCGAGCGCGTTACGGATCTGCTCCGATTCGACTCCCTCGGCGGTGATCGGAACGTTGAGATTGTGGCCCAGGCCGGCGATCGTGTTGACAATCGCCGCGGTCTGCTCGCTCTTCACGATTGTCGTGATGAAGCTCTTGTCGATCTTGATGCGGTCGAGCGGCAGGCGGTTGACCTGCGCCAGCGACGCGTAGCCGGTGCCAAAATCGTCGAGCGAGATGCTGATCCCGACATTCTTCAGGCTGGAGATGATCGTCAGGACCTGATCCCTGTCCTCGAGCAGCGTGCCTTCGGTGATCTCGACCTCCAGGCGGCTCGGTGGAAAACCGCTCTCAGACAGCAGTTTCAGGATTTGCTCGGCCAGCGTATGGTCGCGGAATTGCACAGGCGAGACGTTGACTGCGAGCTTGAGATGCGCTGGCCAGTTCTTTGCCTCCTTAAGCGCCTGTTCGACCACACTCAGCGTTAGCGGACCGATCAGGCCGGTGCGCTCCGCGGCTTCGATAAAGCAATCCGCCTCGAGCAGGACGCCGCCCGGGGAACGCCACCGCGCCAGGGCCTCAAAGCCAATGATCTGGCGGCTCTCGAGATCGACGAGTGGCTGGAAAAAGGGCACGAACTCGCCGGACTTGATGCCGCGGCGAATTTCCTCTTCGAGTTTGAGCCGGTCGGTGATCTCGCGCTCGAGCTTCTCGTCGAACCAGGCGAAGCCGTTTCGGCCACCGCGTTTCGCGGCATAAAGCGCGACGTCGCTTTGACGGAGCGCGGCTTCATCATCCTTGCAGCCCGAAAGATCGGTCAGCCCGATCGAGGCGGTCACCTGGATCTGTGCACCTTCGATGGTGGCGGGAACCGCCAGCCGCTCGATGATTCGCTGGGCGACAGCCTCTGCCTCCGCAGCGTCCGCCGCGGGAAGCAGGATGGCGAATTCATCGCCGCCGGTGCGCGCGCAGCATGCTTCCGCTGGCGCCGCGTCGCGCGCGGCCTCCGCGACGAGGCGGAGCACCTTGTCGCCGGCGAGGTGGCCGTGAAGGTCGTTGATCCGCTTGAAATGGTCGAGGTCGAGGACGAGGAACACCCCCGTTCGCGCCGAGAGCGCATCATCGAGCGCGCGCACCAGCTCGCGCCGATTTGCGAGCCCGGTCGTTGGGTCGGTGTTGGCGTTGCGGTCGGCCAGGCGAGCCGCCGCATCATAAGCGTCAAGGGCTTCCTTGAGGTCCTTCGAACGGCGCCAGCCGAACAGGATGATTGCGATATTGAGGAGGAAGGCAACGCTGAGCGTGCTGCTGGCGTCGGGAGCGGGTGCCGCGCCGATTGCCTGCGAAACCACGCGGCTGCCGAGCACGACGAACAGCAGGATGGCTGCTGCGGTCGCGCAGGTCGTGATGATGTGGCTACTCGCGATACGGACGGACTTGCTACGCACCCTGGTCCCTGCTCTTTCCACGCATTGGCTCAGGGGCGCTTTTCGCAGAGAGAAGTGAAAATAATCCTACGCAGCAGTGCTTAGCCGCGCACGCGCGCAAGCCGTTCCTCGACCAGCCGGATGGCTTCGGCGATGGCCGCCTCGCGGTCGAGATCGCTGGTATCGAGGATGATCGCGTCCGCGGCGGCCTTGAGCGGCGCGATGGGGCGCGAGCCGTCACGCGCGTCGCGGGCGCGAATGTCCGCGAGGACATCCTCATAATGCCCCGGCATGCCGCGCTCGAGCAGCTCCCGCACACGGCGCTGCGCCCGCACTTCAGCCGACGCGGTCACGAACAGCTTCGCGTCCGCCGCCGGCGCGATCACGCTGCCGATGTCGCGCCCGTCGAGGACGGCGCCCCCCGCCTGTTCGGCAAAATCCTGCTGGCGCTTCAGCAATGCCGCCCGCACCGAGGGATAGGCCGACACCGACGAAGCGATCCTCGAGACCGGTTCGCTGCGCATTTCCTCGTCGTTGGGGTCGACATTGAGCATGTCGGCTGCACGGAGCGCTTCAAACTCGCTCGCCGGGTCCCCGCCCCAGCGCCACAGGTTGAGCGCGACGGCGCGGTACAGCATCCCGGTGTCCATGTGCGGCAGGCCGAAATGTGCCGCGAGCGCCCGGGCGATGGTCCCCTTCCCGCTCGCCGCGGGCCCGTCCACGGCAATGACCATCGTTGGGCGCTGCTCGGGATGGTTCGCCTGTTCCAAGCGGCGCGCTTTGACAGGCGCATATCCCTATGGCAAGGCGCGCCGCCGACCGCTGGGCACAGCCCGCGGCAAGAGCCACATTTTCTGGAGTTGAGAACCTCATGGTGAAGCCCGAATGGGGCGCCAAGC
>JAXDPR010000300.1:0-8666 GCA_034668265.1 Sphingomonadales bacterium | reverse complement strand
TCACGTTTTCCTTCCGACGGTCGCACTGGCTTTTTACGCCCTGTGCCGCCGACTGGTCAAGATGAACTGGTGATCATTCGCTGAAATCGCTAATTCATGTTGTTTCGCGGGAAACCTTGCGGTGCCCTGTTTGTTGCACGCGTCACGACTGGCTTTCGGCGTAACGGGGAGGTTCAGTGCGGCGAGTCCTGGTGGCGCTGTGCGCGGTTTTTGTCCTTGTTCTGATCGTCGCTGCGGTCCTCTGGCTCCGGCGCACATATCCTCCGACAGCTGCCCCGCAATCGGCTCATGGAAGCTCAGCCAAAGCGGTTCCGGCGAACGCAGCCTCGACGCCCGACGACGGCAATTGGACGATGCCGGGCAAGGATTATTCCTCGACACGCTTTAGCGGGTTGAGCGAAATCACCCCGGCCAATGTCGGCAGGCTTCAGGTCGCGATGACCTTTTCGACGGGGACGACCGAAGGTTTCGAGGCGCCGCCGCTAGTGGTCGGCAACGTCATGTATATCGTTGCGCCATGGCCGAACCCGGTGTTCGCGCTCGATCTCAGCAAGCCCGGCGCGCCGGCCAAGTGGACCTATCATCCGAACCCTGCGGCGGCGGCGAAGGGCGTCGCCTGTTGCGGGCCGGTCAACCGCGGCATGTTCTACTGGCAGGGCCGGCTGTTCCTGAACCTGCTCGACGGAAATACGGTCGCGGTCGACGCCGGAACCGGCAAGGAAATCTGGCGGGCCAGGATCGCCGATATCCAGAAGGGTGAAACGCTGACGATGGCGCCGCTGGTTGCCGAGGGCAAAGTGCTTGTCGGCAATTCCGGCGGCGAGATGGGCGTGCGCGGCTGGCTGACCGCGCTCGACGCCGGCAGCGGCAAGATTGCCTGGCGCGCTTATTCGACCGGCCCCGACAAAGACGTCTTGATCGGGCCCAATTATCGTCCGCCTTATGCGGCGGAGCAGGGCAAGGACCTCGGAGTCACCAGCTGGCCGCCGGATTATTGGAAGATCGGTGGCGGAACGGTCTGGGGCTGGATCAGCTACGACCCGCAGCTGAAGACGATTTATTATGGCACGGGCAATCCCGGTCCGTGGAATGCGCCGCAGCGCCCTGGCGACAACAAGTTCACGGCCGGGGTGTTCGCGCGCGACATTGGTACCGGCCAGGCGCGCTGGTTCACCCAGAGCGCGCCCCACGACCTGTTCGACCATGACGACATCAACGAGCTGATTCTCGTCGATTGGCCGGCGCCCAACGGCAAGAAGATTCCGGCGCTGATCCGGCCAAGCCGAAACGGCTATTTCTACGTCCAGGACCGGGTCACTGGCAAAATCCTCTCCGCCGACCCCTACAGCTTTATCAACGCGTACAACGGCGTCGACCTGCGCACGAGCCGGATCATCCCGGTCAAGGAGAAGGAGCCGGTCGACGGGCGGGTCGTTCGAAACATCTGCCCTGGGCCGCCCGGCGCGAAGGACTGGAATCCCTCGGCGTTCAGCCCGGTCACCGGCCTCGTCTATATCCCGCATCTCAACATCTGCATGGACATGGGCGTTCACAATGCGAACTATATTGCCGGAACGCCCTTCGTCGGCGCCGACGTCAAGATGTATCCCGGGCCCGGCGGCAATCGCGGCGTGTTTACCGCCTGGGATCCGGTTGCCCGCCGCAAGGTGTTCGAGATCAAGGAGGATCTGCCGCTGTGGAGCCCGGCCCTGGCGACTGCCGGCAACCTCGTTTTCTACGGGACGATGGACGGCTGGTTCAAGGCGATCGATGCCCGGAGCGGCCGGTTGCTGTGGCAGTTCAAGACCGCGAGCGGGATCATCGGCCAGCCGATAAGCTACCGCGGGCCCGACGGCCATCAATATATTGCCGTGCCGTCCGGGATCGGCGGCTGGGCCGGCGCGATCGTCTCGGCCGATCTCGACCCGCATGACCCGACCGCCGCCCTTGGCATGGTCAACGCGACCAAGGACCTCAAGAGCCGAACGACGCCGGGTGGAATGATGTATGTCTTCGCGCTTCCCAAATAGCATCGCGACCCTGGCGCTGGTCGCTGGGCTTTCCGCCTGCAGCCGGGAGGCCCGGCACCAGGCGCGGTCCGAGGTAGGCACGGCCGCGATCGCCTCCAGTCCCGATACGGTGTTTCCGGGCAATGCCGCGCCGCCGGCGCTCGACCAGCGCGCCGCCGCTTTCGAAGGCAATGCACCGGCCATCGCCCAGGGTCAGCAGCTCTTCACGTCGATGAATTGCGCCGGGTGCCACAGCCATGGCGGGGGCGGGATGGGCCCGGCGCTGATGGACGGCAAGTGGCGCTACGGCGGCCGGATCGACCAGATCGCATCGAGCATTTCCGAAGGCCGCCCGAACGGAATGCCCGCGTGGCGATCCAAGCTGACCCAGGACCAGATCTGGCAATTGTCGGCCTATGTCCGCTCGCTCGCGGGGCTTGAGCCGGTCGATGCGGTGAGCGCGCGCACCGACAGCATGAGTAACACCCCGCCGCAGACTCAGTTTGCGCCCAAGCCCCCAAAGCCGGCGGACTCCGCGTCGCAATGAAACCGAAAGCGGCCATCCTCGCGGCGGCGCTGGTAGCGCTGGGCGCCTGCAACACTTTTCAGAATGCGCTGGGCGGCGAGGGCGCCGATGGTGCCCACTTTGTCTCCTTGTTCTGGGTGTTCGTGGCGGTTTGCGCGGTGATGTACGCCGCGATCGTCGGGTCTTTCCTGTTGGGTCTATGGCGCGCCCGGCGGCCGCGCGCGCCGCTGACGGTCGACGAGGGCAAGCACCAGGAGGAGCCGGCGATCGCGGGCCGGCTGCTCGCCGCTTGGGCGATCCTCATCGCCGTCGGGCTCACCATCCTGACCGTGGCGAGCTTCTTCACCGACCGCTCCAACGCGAAGTCCGGCGAGCACCCGCAATTGCTGGTCAACGTCACCGGCAACCAATGGTGGTGGGACGTTCAATATAGTTCCGGCGATGTGTCGAAGAGCTTCCGCACGG
The DNA here is from genome assembly GCA_034668265.1 of Sphingomonadales bacterium. Lineage (GTDB taxonomy): Bacteria > Pseudomonadota > Alphaproteobacteria > Sphingomonadales > Sphingomonadaceae > Sphingomicrobium. Next base: position 5,666 of record JAXDPR010000300.1, on the reverse strand, counting down.
CGAACGAGCTTCACCTGCCGGTGGGGGTGCCGGTCGAGGTCAAGCTCCAGTCCAACGATGTGATCCACAGCTTCTGGGTGCCCAATCTTGCGGGCAAGCAAGATCTGATTCCCGGGCGCGTGACCGACATTCAGCTCCTGGCTCGGAAGACGGGACTGTTCCGCGGCCAGTGCGCCGAATTCTGTGGCGTCCAGCATGCGCACATGGCGCTCGATGTGACGGTCGAGAGCCTCGAGAATTTCCGCAAATGGGTCACCTTGCAGCAGCGTGCGGCGTTCGCTCCGCAATCCCCGGTGGAGCTTGCCGGCTACCGTTTCTTCACCGCGCGCAATTGCAGTGCCTGCCACGCGATCACGGGGAGTCCCGCAAGCGCGACGATCGGCCCTGACCTCACCCATTTCGCGAGCCGGCAGAGCATCGCCGCCGGAACGCTGCCGATGTCGGCGGCCAACGTTCAAGCGTGGATTGCCGACCCGCAACGACAGAAACCCGGAAGCAACATGCCCAAGGTCGGGCTCACGCCCGACGAGCTGCGCGCGCTCACCGCTTTCATGGAGCGGTTGAAATGAAGCCGCCCGGCAAGCAGAAGGGCGATGGCAAGGGCAAAGTGCCCCGGCAGCGCAGCCCGCGCGACGGGCCGCAGCTGACCGGCGGCGAGCTCGACCGGCGACTTGCTGCGGCATGGGCACTGCCGCCCGGGTTCATCGGCTGGCTGTCGAGCGTCGATCACAAGGATATCGGCCGGCGCTACATCATCACCGCGCTCGCCTTCCTCGCGCTCGCCGGCGCGCTTGCGATGATCATGCGACTGCAGCTCGCGCGGCCCGGCAACGATCTCGTCAGCGCCCAGCGCTACGACGAGATCTTCACGATGCACGGAACGACGATGATGTTCCTGTTCGGCGTCCCGGTGATGCAGGGCATGCAGATCTACCTGACACCGCTGATGATCGGGACCCGCGCGATGGCCTTTCCCCGGCTCACCGCCTTTTCCTACTGGATGTATTTGGGTGGCGGCGCTCTCTTATGGGTCGCGTTCGTCCTTAATATCGCGCCCGACGTCGGCTGGTTCGCGTACCCGCCCTTGTCCGGTCCGCAATATGGCGTCGGCAAGCGCGTCGACATCTGGGCGCAGATGATCACCTTCACCGAAGTTGCCGGCCTCGCCGTTGCGGTGACCCTGACGGCGACAGTGCTCAAGCAGCGCGCGCCCGGGATGACGCTGGCCAGGATGCCCTTGTTCGTCTGGTCGACGCTGGTGACGTCGCTAATGGTGATCTTCGCGCTGCCATCAGTTGCTTTGGCGTCGAGTCTGCTGCTGTCGGACCGGCTGGTCGGAACCCATTTCTACAACCCCGCCGAGCGCGGCGATGCATTGCTCTGGCAGCATCTATTCTGGTTCTTCGGCCACCCGGAAGTCTATATCATCTTTCTTCCGGCCACCGGCTTCGTCAGCGAGATCGTCGCGACATTCTCGCGGCGATCGGTGTTCGCATATCCGATCGTCGTGCTGTCACTCGCCGGCACCGGAATCCTCGCCTTTGGCCTGTGGGTCCATCACATGTTCGCGACCGGCCTGCCGCGGGTTGGCTACAGCTTTTTCACCGGCGCTAGCATGGCGGTCTCAGTCCCGACCGGCCTGCAATTGTACTGCTGGATCGCGACTATCTGGGTGGGCCGAGTCAGGATGCAGGTCCCGATGCTTTACGTGGTGGCGTTCGTGATCACCTTTGTGATCGGCGGCCTTTCGGGGGTGATGATCGCGGCGGTCCCGCTCGATCTCCAGCTTCACGACACTTACTTCATCGTCGCCCATTTCCATTATGTGCTGATCGGCGGCGCGGTATTCCCCTTATTGGGCGCGATCACTTACTGGTTCCCCAAGGTCACCGGCAGGATGATGTCCGACACGCTCGGCAAGCTCTCCTTCTGGATGATCTTCCTCGGTTTCCAGCTCGCCTTCTTCCCGATGCACATCGCCGGCCTGATGGGGATGCCGCGGCGGGTCTATACCTACCCGGGTGGCATGGGGCTCGAGATCCCGAACCTCCTCTCGAGCGTCGGCGGCGGAGTCGTCGCTCTGGCGATCCTGCTGTTCCTTCTCAACCTGATCGTTTCCCTTCGGTCAGGCGCCGCGGCAGGGCCGAACCCGTGGGGCGCTCCGACCCTGGAATGGGCGACGCCGTCGCCGCCCCCGCGATACAATTTTGCTCACCTTCCGGTGGTCGCCAGCCTAACTCCATTATGGGATTCGCCCGACCGGCTGCTGGTCGCTCAGGGCCTCAGGGTCGACGAGCGTGAGTTGCTGTTGACCAGCGTGATCGACGCCGTCCCGGACATCCGCGAGCCGAGCGCGGAACCGAGCCCGTGGCCGTTCATTGCCGCCGCGGCGACCAGCGTCGCGTTCATCGCCTCCATCTTCAGTCCCTGGGGCCTATTGTTCGGGACCATTCCGGCCGCAATTGCACTGATCGCCTGGTTCTGGCCCAAGACTCCGCCGCGCGTCGAGGAGCCGGTCATCACATGACGGCGCCCCCCATCTTCGAACAGGACCTTTCCGACCTGCCGACCCACGCATTCAGCCACCGCAGCCTGACCTGGTGGGGCGTAGTCGGCTTCATGGTCATCGAGGGGACTGCCTTCGGCCTCGTGGCGGCCGCTTATTTCTTCCTCATGAGCCATGAGGCGGAATGGGCGCCGCGCCCTTGGATCCCACCTAACCTGGTTGCCGGCACCTTGTTCACGCTGTTGATCCTGCTCAGCGAAATCCCCAACACGATGATCAAGAGAGCGGCCGAGGCCTATGATCTCGGAGCGGTCCGAGGGCTGCTGCCGCTGATCGTCGCGATCGGGTTCGTTTTGCTGGTCATCCGCGGCTTCGAATTCAATTCGCTCAACGTGATGTGGTACGACAATGCCTATGGCTCGATCATCTGGGCCCTGTTGCTGCTGCACACGACCCATATCGGCACCGACTGGGCGGATTCCGTCGTGCTCTGGCTGCTGATGCGGACGGCGCACGGGGAATCCCCCCGCCGGATGGTCGATACCGACGAGAACAGCCTCTACTGGCGGTTCGTCTGGCTGGCGTGGATCCCCATCTATCTCCTGATCTACTGGGTCCCGAGGTTGTTCCGATGAACGTGTCGGCCGACTGGCGCTCGTTTCAGCCCTGGGCCGGGCTGGTCGCCGCAATCCTCGGCGCCGGGGTCGCTCACGAGTTCGGGTCCGAAGGCATGTTCGACGACTGCCAGAGGATCAGCACGGCCCCGCTGCAGGTCGTCGGTCTGTTGTGCATTTTGGCCGTCCTGGCCGGGGGCTGGCTGTCGCTTCCGATCCTGCGTCGGGGCGACGAAAGCGGGGCGAGACGAGTGATCGCCTGCATCTCGGTCGGGATGGCCGCGCTAGCCGTCTTCGCCATCATCCTACCTTTGATCGCGTCGCTGACCCTCCCGCCATGCTTTCAATAAGGAGGGTCGCGTTCGCGGCGCTGCTGGCGTTGAGCTCGGCAGCCTTCGCGCATGGCGACGGCGAGTACTCAGGGCCGCCCGGCTGGACTTTGGGCCCGTGGGTGACGCTGCCGCTCGCGCTTCTGCTGCTGACCTTCCTGGTCGGCCAGAAGCGTCTTGCCTCGCGCTCGGCTATCGAGCGCCGGCTGCCGTGGCAATTCCTCGCGGGATGGGCAGTCCTGGCCCTGTCGCTGGTCTCGCCGCTGCACGAAGCGGGCGAGCGCAGCTTTGCGCTCCATATGACCGAACATGAGCTGATCATGCTCGTCGCAACCATGCTTCTGGCGGCATCCGGTGCAGGCGGAACGCTAGCCTGGGGATTGCCGCGGCCGCTCAGACAGTTGGTCGGCGGCAGCTGGAAGTCGCCGCTCTCGCGCCTGTGGAAGCGCCTGACCGAGCCGCTGACGGCGACCGCGATCCAGGCGGTGGTGATGTGGGTGTGGCACGCGCCTTCCTTGTTCGACCGCTCGCTCGACAGCCGCGGCTGGCACGTCGCCCAGCATCTCAGCTTCGTCATCGCGTCGTTGCTGTTCTGGGTCGCGATGTTCCATCGCCAGCGCGGCGGCTATCTGCTGTCCGCAGCCTGCCTGTTCCTGACCTCGATGGTTGAAGGCGCGCTTGGCGCGCTGATGACCTTTTCGACGAGCCCCTGGTATTCGGGCTATGCGGCGATGGGATTGAGCGGGATTGGGCTCGACCCGATCACCGACCAGCGGCTCGCCGGCCTATTGATGTGGATCCCGGGCGGGCTGGTCCATGGCGCGGTCGCGGTGGCGCTGCTCTATCGCTGGCTGACCGTAGCCGAAGCGCGGTCCAGTTCGATTGAGCGGAGCAGCCTCACCAGATATCGTTGATGGTTACAGCAATCGTCACGATGCTGGTGAGCAGCACAGCGATCGATGCCCAGCCTGCCCATGCGGGCCAGATCAAGCCGCTGACAGTCTTTGCCATGGCGCTTCAACGCCCAGGCCGGCGGTGGGTTTCGGGCGGCCGGTCGCTTCGCACGCCGGTGAGTTTCCGGCGTCGCCACTTCGGCCGCCGCACCGGCCCGCCGCTTTGATCCGGTGGACCTCGCGAGGACGGGCTGGGAGGCGATTAAGAAAGACGAACCGGCGGTCATCGCAGCTGTTCGCGCCCCGCATCGCGCTCCGGCGACGCTTCTTGGTGCACGCGCCGGGACAGACTGGCACGCAAGACCAGCGCCTCAACTGGCGTATAGCAATAATGCAGCGAAATGTGCTGGCCGGGTGATAGATCCCCCGACGACACCGATTGTTGCAGGATTATAAAGAACTCGGGCTCCTATCGAACAGCTAACGCCAGACCGGTTGCCGGCTGGTTGTGCCTGCGCGGGCCGTTCCCAGCCTAATGTCCGCTATCCACCCCTTGCGGACATTCGCCCGCTATGCGTATTTCGCCGTCTGCGCAGCTATGTAACTCGGAAAACCCTTTTGCTTCTACGATCTTTCGGCCTCTTCCATCCTTCTGATTTCTTGGTCGATCTCTGCAATGCGCCGCTCGATGCTGCGCCTGACGTTAGCTTGCTCGGCTTCGCTTAGATGCGCGAACTGATCATTATTGCAGTCGTCGAGCGCCCGACGCAGGACGGCTCGGTCGCGGAACCTGTTGGGAAGTTTTCGCGGTGACATAGCAACGCTAAGCGTCTCGAAGCTAGCGTCAGTTCCCCTCTTGCCCGGCTTTCGCAGCCTCCCTGCTAATGTCAGCTTTCCACCCAAAGCAGACACTGGCCGCTTAGGTCTGCTGCGACCCGTTTCGACATCACCGAATTGGTTGACGTGGTTCTCTCGTTCGCCAGGTTCGAGTCCTAGAAATGCCGTCGAACAATTTCTACGGCCTGGCTGACACTGATGTCTGATGTATCCAAAATCTCGTCGCCACTCCTGCGGGCTTCTTCGCGCATGTACGCCGCCCAATTCATCATCTGATTGGAGGCGAGCTCAGCCTGCCGACGTTCCATCTCCAGACGGCGCCTTCGCGTATCGTCATCGCAATCGATAAGAATCACCGTGTAATTGGAAATCTTTGCTGCTCTCGCTGCTTGATGGGCGAAAGCCAATCGCATCTGACCTTCAAAGAGGATGGCATTGCGGGAAAGGCGAGCACTGATCTCCCCGAGCCAATCCATCGTTTTCAATC
>JAXDPR010000299.1:0-3059 GCA_034668265.1 Sphingomonadales bacterium | reverse complement strand
GGACGACGGTCGAAGGTGTCGGCGAAGGCCTGAGGCCGCGGCGCGCGATCCTCGGCGGCGCCGGCCTCGAGGGTCTGAGGCACTGGGAGCGGCGCAAGAATTTCTTTCTCGAGGCGATCGAATTGTTCGACCGAGTGCCGCGCGGCGACCCGCACTGGCTGTCGATCCAGTTCATGAAGAGCCAGAAGATCGACCGTGTGTCGGCTGCGCTCCTGCTGCAAAGCTTTGCCGACACGTTCATGGATTGGCTGAAGGCGTTCACCATGCCGACGCTGGTGGTGTGCGGGGACCAGGACGACGACAATGGATCGGCCGAGGAGTTCGCCGCCCTCCTTCCCAACGCAAGCTTTGAGGAAGTGCCCGGAACGCACATGAGCTCGGTCACCAAGCCCGAATTCGGCGAGGCGATCGCCGGCTTTCTCGCGCAATAGGAAGGGGCGCCCGAAGGCGCCCCCTTAGAAGGTCATGCAGTCTTGCCGGTTTCCTTGAGGGTCAGCGCCTCTTCCGCGATTTCCGTCTGGGTCTTGCGGCTGCCGCGGCGAGTGGGCTGGGCCATGAAGCCTTCGTCCGCCGTGGTGTCGGGACCCGCAAACTCGTTTGTCGACGATAGTCCCTCGCGCCATTCCCCAATCTGGTCGGATAGATTGGCGAGCTGGTCGCTGATCTGGTTGCGGCGCGACCACAGAAAGACGCCGGCGCCGACGGCGGCGGCCGCCGCGGCTGCCGTAGTGAATGGCCGATCCTTGGCCGTCTCTGTCCAGCCGCTGTACTGGTTGCGGCCACTGGGATTGTTGTTCCGGCCACCGCGACTGTTGTTCCTCGCCATCGATTCCTCCTCTGATGATGTTTCGCTCTCAATCCGACTAAACGATTGAAAGCGCGCGCTGTTCGCCCACGCGGGACGAACAGCGGCGAGGAGTTGCCGGTCAGCGATGAAAGGTCAGGCGGTGGCCAGCTGGTCCAGCATATATTCGGCGCTGGACGCGCGATATTCGCCCGGAGCTTCGACATTGAGCTGCTCGACGACGCCGTCGTTGACGATCATCGAATAGCGCTGCGAGCGCTTGCCCATGCCGAACTTGCTGCCGTCGAACGACAGGCCGACCGCGTCGGAGAATTCTCCATTGCCGTCGGCGAGCATGGTGATGTCCTCCGAGCCGTCGGACTTGCCCCAGGCGCCCATGACGAACGGGTCGTTGACCGAGATGCAGGCAATCTCGTCGACGCCCTTGCCTTTGAGCTCGCTCGCCTTCGCGACATAGGAGGGCAGGTGGCGCGCCGAGCAGGTCGGTGTGAACGCGCCGGGGACTGCAAACAGCGCCACGCGCTTGCCGGCAAAATATTCGCCGCTGGTGGTCGGTTTTGGACCTTCGGCGGTGGCGATCGCCAGCGGCACGTCGGGCAGTCGGTCACCCACTTGGATAGTCATGTCGAAAAGCTCCTTCGCGTAACGGATGAGCCGCGACTTAGGCCCGCCGTATGACGCGCTCAAGTATTGCCCGGCGCAGCCTGCCGTCCCATGGTCGCGTAATGGCGCAGCAGCCCGCGTTCCTGTCCGGCAAATTGCTGTTGGCGATGCCGGGAATGGCCGATCCGCGCTTCGAGCGCGCGGTCATCGCCTTGTGCGCGCATGACGAGAATGGCGCGGTCGGGATCGGAATCGGTCACAAGCGTGCGGGCATCAGCTTTCGCACGCTGCTTCGGCAGCTCGACATCGAACTGGGCGAGGCGCCCGACTGCGCCGTCCACCACGGCGGCCCGGTCGAGCCAGGGAGGGGCTTTGTCCTCCACTCAACCGACTGGGGCGGGCAGGATACGCTCCACGTCAATGGCGAGAAGGGCGAGCTTTTTGGAATGACGGGCACGATCGACGTGCTTCGCGCCATCGCCGAGGGACGGGGCCCGTCGCAATGGATTGTGGCGCTCGGCTATGCGGGATGGGGCGAAGGCCAACTCGACGAGGAGATGACCCGGCACGGCTGGTTCGCCGCGAAGGCCGAGCCGGCAATGCTGTTCGAAACTCCGACCGACGAGCGCTGGGCGGCAGCGTTCAAGGCAGAGGGCATCGATCCTCGACTGCTGGCAAGCGAGACCGGCGCCGCCTGATTTCAACATATAAAGAATTCTTTATATTTGCCTTTCGAGCGATGCGCGGCTAACGGCTTCGGCGACCCGCGCCGGTTGACGGCGCACATCATGCATTCGGAGACTCTCGACGTGGCGACGCAGGCTGAAACCCGTTTCAACGACTATGTCGTCAAGGACCTCGCTCTAGCCGATTTCGGCCGCAAGGAGATCGAGATCGCCGAGACCGAAATGCCCGGCCTGATGGCGCTGCGAGTGGAGTTCGGCGCATCGAAGCCGCTCAAGGGCGCCCGGATCACCGGTTCGCTGCACATGACCATCCAGACCGCGGTTCTGATTGAGACCCTGATCGAGCTCGGCGCCGAAGTGCGCTGGGCGTCGTGCAACATCTATTCGACCCAGGACCATGCGGCCGCTGCGATTGCGGCGCGGCACATCCCGGTGTTCGCGATCAAGGGCGAAACGCTCGACGATTACTGGGACTATGTCGTGCGCATCTTCGACTGGGGCACTGACACAACCTGCAACATGATCCTCGACGACGGGGGCGACGCCACCATGTTCGCTTTGTGGGGCTATCGCGTCGAGAAGGGCGAGGAACTGTTCGCGCCGTCGAACGAGGAAGAGGAAATCTTCGTCGCGACGCTGAAGCGTTTCCTCGCCGAGCGGCCGGGCTATCTCACCAAGACGGTCGAAGCGATCAAGGGCGTGTCGGAAGAGACCACGACGGGCGTCCACCGGCTCTACGAGCTCGCCAAGCAGGGCAAGCTCCCGTTCCCGGCGATCAACGTCAACGATAGCGTGACCAAGTCGAAGTTCGACAACCTCTACGGCTGCCGTGAAAGCCTGGTCGACGCGATCCGCCGCGCGACCGACGTGATGCTCGCAGGCAAGGTCGCCTGCGTCGCCGGCTTCGGTGACGTCGGCAAGGGCTCGGCGCAGTCGCTGCGCAACGGCGGCGCGCGCGTGCTGGT
>JAXDPR010000298.1:0-3254 GCA_034668265.1 Sphingomonadales bacterium | reverse complement strand
GAACCGACATCGCCCTGGAGCAGGCGGAGCATCGGCGCCGACTGCGCCAAATCGCCGCGGATCTCCTCGATGACGCGGCGCTGGGCGCCGGTCAGCTCGTAGGGCAGGTTGAGCTTCACGGTCAGCTCGCCCGTCCCGGCGAGCGGCGCGGTCCGGTGCCGCCGCTGCGACTGGCGAAGCAGCAGCAAAGCCAGCTGGGTGGCGAACACTTCGTCATAAGCGAGCCGCTTGCGGGCAGCGTCAGCGCCCGGCTCGCGGTGCACCAATGCCAGCGATCCATGCCAGGCGCCCCATCCCTCGCGCGCGAGAAGGCCCGGCTCGATCCATTCGGGCAGCTCGGGCACGCGTTCCAGGGCCTCGCGCACCAGTTCGCCGAGGCGGCGGTTGGTGAGGCCCTCGGTCAGTGGATAGACCGGCTCCCGGACCGCCGGCTGCGGCCCCTTCCCGGGCTCGCTCACCTCGGGATGGATGATCTGCCATTCGTCGCCATAAGCTTCGAGCTTGCCCGAGACGGTGCGCTGCTGCCCGATGGGCAAGCTGCGCTTCGCCCAGCCCGGATTGTTGAAATAGATGAGGCTGATGGTGTTGCCCTCACCGTCCGTCGCGAAGATGCGCATCGGCCCGCGCCCGGACCGGCTTTCGCGGATCTCAAATGGCTTCAAATCGAGGATGACGTTGCGCCCGAGCAATTCGGACGAGGCGGCAGGCGCGCGGATGCGTTCGATCGAGCCCGTCGGGAGATGATAGATGAGGTCGACGATTCGGGTCAGGTCGAGCCGCTTGAGCAATTTGGCGACCTGCGGCCCGACGCCTTTCAGCGCTTCCAATTCGGTGAACAGCGGGTTGAGGATTTCGGGCCGCATGAACGGTTGTTGTCATTGCGAGCGCAGCGAAGCAATCCAGCGCGGCAATCTGGATTGCCGCGGCCTCTTCGAGGCCTCGCAATGACGACATAAGGTGACTATCTGCCCTGCATGCCTTCCGACCCGGACCTGAAGCGCCTCGCCTGGCGCGCGCATCATCGCGGGACCAAGGAAGCCGATTTGCTGATCGGCGGCTTCTTCGATGCGCACCATGCGACCTGGAGCCCGAACGAACGCGCAATGTTCGCGGCGATGCTCGAGGAGCAGGATGTCGACATCATGGCCTGGGCCCACGGAACCGCCGAAACGCCGAAACGCTTCGCCGGTCCGATGATCGAGGCCTTGAAGCAGCTCGACTACATCCGGATCGCGCGATGAGTGACACGCTGCAGCGCGTCATTCGCGCCAACCAGCCGCTGACCCTTGCGGGCGTTCCCACGGGCTTCCTGCCGCTGCTTGCTGCCAACCTCGCGCGTGCAGCGCATGGCACGGGAAAGGGCGCTCGCGCCGTCGCGATCGTCGCCGACGAGGCGGCGATGCGCGCGCTCGCCGACACAGTGCCGCTGTTCGCTCCGGAAGTTGAGGTGCTGACGTTTCCGGGCTGGGACTGCCTGCCCTACGACCGCGCTTCTCCCGCGCTGCGGGTGATGGCCGAGCGCCTGGCGACCCTGAGCGCGCTCCAATCGACCAGCGACAAGCCGCAACTGCTGGTCGCGACCGCGAGCGCGGCGACGCAGCGCGTGCTGACGCGGTTCCGGGTTCGCCAGCTCACCCGGCGCATCGCCGAGGGCGAACGGATCAAGCGCGAGACGCTGATCGAGCAATTGAACGCGCTCGGCTACCAGCGCGCCGACACCGTCGCCGAGCATGGCGAATATGCGGTGCGCGGATCGCTAATCGACGTCTTCCCCGCCGGCGAGGAACTGGCGCTGAGGCTCGACTTCTTCGGCGACGAGATTGACAGCCTGCGCCGCTTCGACCCAGCCGACCAGCGCTCAACCGACAAGGCCAAGGCCTTCACGCTGATGCCCGCGTCCGAGGCCCTCCTCGACGAAGAAACGATCAAGCGCTTCCGGTCGCGTTACCGCGAGAAGTTCGGAGCGACCGCGACCCAGGACCCGCTCTACCAGGCACTATCCGAGGGCCGGCGGATGGCCGGAATGGAGCATTGGCTACCGCTGCTCGAAGAGCGGCTCGAGACTCTGTTCGACCATTTGGGTGAAGGCGACATCATTCTCCGCGATTCCGCCGCCGACCAGGCGCTGGATGCGCGGCGCGAAGCGATCGAGGATTATTACCAGAACCGAGTGCGGGCGATGGAGGGCGCGCCGGGCAGCTACCGTCCGCTCGAGCCGCAAGCGCTCTATTTCTCGAAGAAGGAATGGGAATCGACCCAAGCTGATCGGCCGATCCACCTCGCCTCGCCCTTCCCCGAACCGGAGACCGACCGTGTCATCGACTTCGGCGTCCAGCCGGCGCGCGACTTCGCACCCGAGCGCGCCCAGCAGGCCAACGTCTATGACGCGGTAGCCAAGCACGTTTCCGATTTGCGCAAGAGCGGCCGCAAGGTCGTGCTGGCAAGCTACACCCGCGGCGCGCGGGAGCGCTTGAGCGGCCTGCTCGAAGATCACGGGGTCAAATCGCTCAAGCTCGCCGACAACTGGCAGGAAGCGCTCGCCGCGAAGACCCAGCCCGCGCTCCTCGTCCTGCCGCTCGACCATGGCTTCAGCACGTCCGAGATCGCCGTGCTCACCGAGCAGGACATGCTCGGCGACCGCCTCGTCCGACGACGCAGAAAGCGCAAGGCGGCCGACGCTTTCCTCGCCGAGCTGGCGGCGCTGTCGCCCGGCGATCTGGTGGTCCACGCCGACCACGGCATCGGCCGCTACGAGGGCCTGACGCAAATCCCGGTCAGCAAGGTGCCGCACGACTGCGTCGCGCTCGAATATGCGCGCGGCGACAAGCTCTACGTCCCGGTCGAGAACATCGAATTGCTGAGCCGCTACGGCAACGACAGCGAGGGCGTCAGCCTCGACAGCCTCGGCGGCGAGGCCTGGCAGCGGCGCAAGTCGCGGATGAAGGAGCGGATCCGCGCCATCGCCGGCGACCTGATCAAGACCGCCGCCGAGCGCGCTTTGCGCCCCGGCGCGGTGATCGAGCCCGACACCAGCTACGCCGCCTTCGCCGACCGCTTCCCCTATGAGGAAACCGACGATCAGGAACGCGCGATCGCCGATGTGCTTGCAGATCTCGAAGCCGGCAGACCGATGGACCGGCTGGTGTGCGGCGACGTCGGCTTCGGCAAGACCGAGGTGGCGCTCCGTGCCGCGTTCGTAATGGCGATGACTGGTCGGCAGGTCGCGCTCGTCTGCCCGACAACATTGCTCGCCC
>JAXDPR010000297.1:0-3658 GCA_034668265.1 Sphingomonadales bacterium | reverse complement strand
TCGAGCGCGACCCCGCCTCGCGCCGCCAGATCGTCTCCGCCTGGAATCCGGCGGAGCTCGACCGGATGGCGCTCGCCCCCTGCCATTGCCTGTTCCAGACCCAGGTCGCGGCCGGGCGATTGAACCTCCAGCTCTATCAGCGCAGCGCCGACCTGTTCCTCGGCGTGCCGTTCAACATCGCGTCCTATGCGCTTTTGACCCACATGCTGGCGCGCGAGTGCGGGCTCGAGCCGGGCGTGTTCGTGTGGACTGGCGGCGATTGCCACCTCTATTCGAACCATCTCGAGCAGGCGCGGCTGCAGCTGTCGCGCGAGCCGCGGAGCCTGCCGCGGTTGGTGATCAAGGATCGCGGGCAGGGACTATTCGGCTATGACGTCGAAGATTTCCTGTTCGAGAGTTACGATCCGCACCCGCATATCTCCGCCCCCATCGCTGTCTGAGCGCGTTTGATCTGACGAGGATGGAGCCGTTTCGGCGGCGCAGCGTTAGTTCTCCCCATCAGACCGAGGAGAGGACGATGTTTCAGAAAGTTACTACGGTGGTGCTGATCGGCACCGCGCTGGTGCTCGCCGCGTGCAACACGGTTCGGGGGGCGGCGAAGGACGTCAATTCGGTCGCCAACTGCACCGAAAACACGATGAACGGCCAAGGCTGCCACTAAGTCAGTGGACATTCAGCTGCTTCAGTGATTCATTGTCGTTCCGGAACTCAAATGGAGAGCGACAATGGTTCACAAGGTGGCGGCATTGGTGTTGGTTGGCGCGTGTCTTGCCGTCGCAGCGTGCAATACTGTGCGCGGTGCCGCGGCGGACGTGAATTCAGCGGCTAGCTGCACGGAAACTGCAATGCACGGCGGCAAGTGCTGAGCGCTCGCGCTCACTGAGCCGCAGGCAAAAAAAGACCCCGCCGGGAGCGATCCCGGCGGGGTTTTCTTGTGCCTCAGGCTCGCGCCTCAGCCCTGGAGATAGTCCCCGGCGTCGGCGTCGAGGCCGTGACCGCTGGGAACGACCTCGCCGAGCGGGTCATCACCGGTGCCGGCGTCGTCGCGTGGCGAGCGGGCGAGCTCGGCAGCGCGAAGCTCCTCGGCTGAGTCCGGCGCGACCAGCGCTTCGGCCATCCGGCGTTGGGCCGCGCGAAGCGCGGTGTCACGCGAGGATGCGGCGACGCGGAGGCGGTTCATGCCCGCGCCGGTGCCCGCCGGGATCAGCCGGCCAACGATGACATTCTCCTTGAGGCCCATCAACGTGTCGACCTTGCCCTGGACCGCCGCCTCGGTGAGGACCCGCGTGGTCTCCTGGAACGAGGCCGCCGAGATGAAGCTGCGGGTCTGCAGCGACGCCTTGGTGATGCCGAGCAGCACCGGCTTGCCTTCCGCAAGCTTCTGCTTCTTTTCCAACCGGGCGTTGGTCTCGTCCATCTCGTCACGGTCGACCTGTTCTCCGGCGAGCAGCGTGGTGTCGCCGCCGTCGGTGATCTCGACCTTCTGGAGCATCTGGCGAACGATCACCTCGATGTGCTTGTCGTTGATCTTCACGCCCTGGAGCCGGTAGACCTCCTGGATCTCGCTCACGAGATATTCGGCGAGCGCCTCGACGCCGAGCACTTCCAGGATGTCGTGCGGATCGGGTGAGCCGCCGACGAGATTGTCGCCGCGCTTCACGTAGTCGCCTTCCTGGACCTCGATCATCTTCGACTTGGGCACGAGATACTCGACCGGCTCCGACCCGTCGTCGGGGACGATCGCGATCTTCCGCTTGGCCTTGTAGTCGCGCATGAAGGTGACCTTGCCGGAGACCTTGGCGATGATCGCATTCTCCTTCGGCTTGCGCGCTTCGAACAACTCGGCGACCCGCGGCAGACCGCCCGTGATGTCGCGCGTCCGCGCGGCTTCTCGCGGCATGCGCGCCAGCACTTCGCCGGCCTCGACCTGCTGCCCGTCCTCAACCGCGACAATGGCTCCGGCAGCGAGGCGATAGACGCCCGCTTCCTTTGCGTCCTTGCCGGTCAGGGTGAGGCGCGGGTGCAGCGTGTCCTTCTTCGACTTGGCATTGTCGTCGGTGACGACGCGCTGCGTGATGCCGGTCGACTCGTCGACGATCTCGGTCATCGTCCGGTTTTCGATCAGGTCCTGGTACTTAACCGCACCGCCCTTCTCGGTGATGACCGGGCTGAACGACGGATCCCACTCGGCGATGCGGTCGCCGCGGCTGACGATATGCCCGCTCTCGCACAGCAAGTGCGCGCCGTATGGCACGCGGTGGGTCGAAAGCTCGCGCCCATCCATATCGAGGATCGCGATCTCGCCCGAGCGCGACAGCGAAAGGTGCCGTCCGCGCGGGTCGACAATCGTCGGCATGTCGCGAAACTCGATCGTGCCGTCGACCGGAGACTCGAGGTTCGACTGCTCGTTGAGCTGCGCTGCGCCGCCGATGTGGAAGGTCCGCATCGTCAGCTGAGTGCCGGGCTCGCCGATCGACTGGGCGGCGATGACTCCGACCGCCTCGCCGATGTTGACCGGCGTACCGCGTGCGAGGTCGCGCCCGTAACACTTGGCGCAGACGCCCTGCTTCGACGCGCAGACCAACGGCGAGCGGATCTTGACGCCCTGCAGGCCGATCTCCTCGATCCGCGCGACCATCGCCTCGTCGAGCAGCTCGCCCTCCGCGATGATGGTGTCGCCCGACTTGGCATCGACGATGTCCTCGGCGGTGGTGCGGCCGAGCACGCGGTCGGCAAGCGACGCAATGACCGCGCCGCCCTGGATGATCGCGCGCATTTCGAGCGCTCGGTCAGTCCCGCAATCCTCCTCGATGATCACGGCGTCCTGGCTCACGTCGACGAGGCGGCGGGTCAGGTAACCCGAGTTCGCCGTCTTGAGCGCCGTGTCGGCTAGGCCCTTGCGGGCGCCGTGGGTCGAGTTGAAATATTCAAGGACGGTGAGGCCTTCCTTGAAGTTGGAGATGATCGGAGTCTCGATGATCTCGCCCGACGGCTTGGCCATGAGGCCACGCATGCCGGCGAGCTGCTTGATCTGCGCCTGCGAACCGCGAGCGCCGGAGTGGGCCATCATGTAGATCGAGTTGAGGTCCGCCTGACGCCCGTTGGCAAGCTTCGGCGTCGCCGAAATCTCCTTCATCATGGCGCTCGCGACCTGGTCGCCGCAACGGGACCAGGCGTCGATCACCTTGTTGTACTTTTCTTGCTGGGTGATCAGGCCGTCCTGATACTGCTGCTCGTAATCCTTCACCAGCGCGCGGGTCTCTTCGACCAGCGGCACCTTGGCGGCCGGAATGACCATGTCGTCCTTGCCGAAGGAGATGCCGGCGGCGAAGGCGTGGCGGAAGCCAAGCGTCATGATCGCGTCGGCGAACAGCACGGTCTCCTTCTGGCCGGTGTGGCGATAGACGATGTCGATGACGTCGCCGATCTCCTTCTTGGTCAGCACCTTGTTGACGGTCTCGAACGGCACCTTGTGGCTCTTCGGCAGGGTCTCGCCCAGCAGCATGCGGCCGGCGGTCGTCTCGAACCGCTTCATGTAGGTGTTGCCCTGCTCGTCGGTCTGCGGGACGCGGCTGACGATCTTGCTGTGGAGCGTCACCGCACCCGCGGCAATGGCCTGGTGGACCTCGGACATGTCGCTGAGCATCATGCCCTGGCC
>JAXDPR010000296.1:0-4587 GCA_034668265.1 Sphingomonadales bacterium | reverse complement strand
TTGAGCTCGCTCGAGGCATTGCCCGACGAGCGGCGGATCAACGCGCGCAGGCGCGCGATCAGCTCCTCGGTCTGGAACGGCTTGGCGAGATAATCGTCGGCACCGGCATCGAGGCCTGCAACCTTGTCGGACCAGCTGTCGCGGGCGGTCAGCACCAGGACCGGCATCTTGCGGCCTTCACGGCGCCAGCGGTCGAGAACGGTCAGGCCGTCGACCTCGGGCAGGCCGAGGTCGAGGATTACCGCATCATAGCTTTCGGTCGAACCAAGATAGTGACCGTCCTCGCCGTCCGTCGCGAGGTCGACGGCATAGCCCGCGCCTTCGAGCGTTGAGCGCAGCTGCCGCCCGAGGTTGGGTTCGTCTTCGACGATCAGGATGCGCATTCAAGGTCCCCGCAGCTGTTCATCTTCGCGCCGTCAACCCGTCCGGCGGCGAGAAGTTGCTTGTCCGGAACAACTGGGACGTGTCGTCCAAATGTCAATCGTGTGGATCAGTGATCGCGCGAGCGGCGGATTACCCGGCCCTGGCCGTCGACGTCGACCCAGATGACGCGGCCGTTCTGCATGAACTTGAAGCGGTAGGTGTCGCCGTTCATCTCAGGCCCGAGATAGTCGGCGCCGCCCATCATCGGCATGACCCGGCGCTCCAGCTGGGGAAGCGGCATCGAGCGGCCCTCGCGGGTCGCTTCCCAGGCCCTCTCCTGCTCGCGCAGCGGAGCGGCGGATTGCGGTGGTCGCGGCCCGCGCGCGGGATCGGCCAGCGCCGCGGCGCTGGTCAGGCCGGCCCCAAGCGCGGCGGCGAGGACAAGTGTCTTGAACAGGGTCATTTACGCGACTCTCCAAGCCGCTTTTCTACAGCCTCGCATTGAATAGCCTATGAATAGGCCTGAACACAGCCGTTCAGGTCACACGGCGTTGCACAAAGGCCACTATTCTTCGCGGCCACGGATTGGTTAGGGGCCGTCATGGCCGCGCCGATCCTCAGTTACGAAGACCTTGGGCTCATCCAGGGCGAAGGCTGGCTGTTCCGCGGCCTCGATCTCTACATCGGGGAGCGCGACCGGCTCGCGCTGATCGGCCGCAACGGCGCCGGCAAGACGACACTGCTCAAGTGCCTCGCTGCCATGATCGACCCGGACAAGGGCAAGCGCACGATCGTTCCAGGGACGAACGTAGTGCTGCTCGAGCAGGACCCGACGATGGATGGGTTCGCGACGCTCGAGGAATGGGTGCTGCACGGAAGCAATGCGCCGCAAGCGCACGAGGCCGCGGCGATCGCCGGCCAGCTCGGCATCGACCTCACGCGGCCGACGGCGACCGCCAGCGGCGGCGAGCGGCGCAGGGCAGCGATTACCCGCGCACTGGCCCAGAAACCCGACGTGCTGCTGCTCGACGAGCCCACCAACCATCTCGACCTGCACGCGATCGAATGGCTCGAGGAATGGCTGAAGCGCTTCACCGGAGCCTTCATCGTCATCAGCCACGACCGCACCTTCCTGACGCGCCTCACGCGCAGCTGCATCTGGCTCGACCGCGGGCAACTGCGCCGCGCCGAGATCGGGTTCGGCGGCTTCGATGCCTGGACCGACCGCGTTTACGACGAGGAGGCCAGGGCGGCGGAAAAGCTCGACGCCAAGCTCAAGATCGAACTGCATTGGCTGCACCGCGGGGTGACCGCGCGACGGCGCCGCAACCAGGGGCGACTCGCCAAGCTTCACGAGATGCGCGCGCAGCGCGCGGCAATGCTCGGGGCGGCAGGCGCGGCGAAGCTTGCGCTGGCAAAGGACGACGTCCGTTCCAAGACCGTTATCGAGGCCGACCAGGTCTCGAAGACCTACGGCGACCGCGTCATCATCCACGACTTCTCGCTGCGCATCCAGCGCGGCGACCGGATTGGCATCATCGGGCCGAACGGGGCGGGGAAGACGACCTTGCTCAAGCTGCTCACAGGTGAGATTGATCCCGACAGCGGAGAGGTTACGCGGGCAAAGACGCTCTCAGGGATCTTCATCGACCAGCAGCGCAAGCTGATGGAACCGACCAAGCGAGTGAAGGACGTGCTCGCCAACGGCGGCGACTGGATCGAGGTCCGCGGGCACAAGAAGCACGTCAAAGGCTATCTGAAGGAATTCCTGTTCGATCCCGCAATCGCCGATGCGCCCATCGGCTCGCTGTCGGGAGGCGAAAGGTCGCGGCTGCTGCTGGCGCGGGAGTTCGCGCGGGAAGCAAACCTGCTTGTGCTGGACGAGCCGACCAACGACCTCGACCTCGAGACGCTCGACCTCTTGCAGGAAGTCATCGCCGATTATGACGGCACGGTGCTGATCGTCAGCCACGACCGCGACTTTCTCGACCGGACAGTGACGATCACGCTGGGCCTCGACGGGTCGGGCAAGGTCGACATCGTCGCCGGCGGCTACGAGGACTGGGTGCGGCAAAGGTATGAGGCAGCCCGTACCCCGGCGCAGGCCCGGGTCCAGGGCGGTGCGAAAGCAGCGCCTTCCGGCGCTCCTGAGCCCCGGACTGCGCCGGGGAACAAGAAACTCACCTACAAGGACCAGCGCGATTACGATCGCCTGCCGGGCGAGATTGAACGCCTCCAGGGGGAGGTGGCGGCCGACGAGGCCGCGCTTCACGACCCCGACCTTTACAGCCGCGATCCCGATCTTTTCGCGCGGCTCACCGAGCGCATCGCTCGCAACCGCACCGAGATCGAGGCCGCCGAGTACCGCTGGCTCGAGGTCGCGGAGATGGCCGAGCAGCTCGCCGGCTAGCTCAGGCCGAGAGCCGGTATTGCTTCAATAGGTCGTAAAGCGTCGGGCGGCTGATCCCGAGCAGCTTGGCGGCGCCGGAGATATTATTGTCGGTTTGGCTCATCGCCTGGCGAATTGCCTTGCGGTCGGCGACTTCGCGCGCCGCGCGGAGGTTGATCGGAAGCACGTCGCCGCTGGGCACAATGCCGGCCTGGAGATCGAGATCGCCGGCGGTGACGGACTTCCCGTCGGCCATGATCACCGCACGCTTGATGCGGTTCTCAAGTTCGCGGACGTTGCCCGGCCAGCCGTAGGCGTGGATCGCGTCGATTGCGTCCGGGCTCAGCGACTGGACGCCCGGATTGAGCTCGCGACCAAAGCGGTTGACGAAATGCCGCGCGAGCAGGACCGGGTCCCCCGACCGTTCGGCGAGCGCGGGGATCTTCACCACGATCTCGGCCAGGCGGTAATAAAGGTCCTCGCGGAACGATCCGGCGGCGATCATCGCTTCTAAGTCCTGGTGGGTCGCGCAGACGATCCGCGTGTCGACCGCGATGGGCTGACGGCCGCCGATTCGCTCGATCACCCGTTCCTGGAGGAAGCGCAGCAGCTTGACCTGCAGCGGCAGCGGGATGTCGCCGACCTCGTCGAGGAACAGGGTGCCGCCTTCGGCCAGCTCGATCTTGCCGACGTTCGACTTGACCGCGCCGGTGAAGGCGCCGCGCTCGTAGCCGAACAGCTCGGCCTCGAGCAGATTCTCGGGGATCGCGGCGCAGTTGATGGCGATGAACTCGCCCTTGCGACCGCTCTTTTCGTGGATCGCGCGAGCGAGCAGCTCCTTGCCGGTGCCGCTGGCTCCAAGCAACATGACCGAGACGTCGGCCGAGGCGACGCGCTCGATCGTCTTGGCGACCTTCATCATTTCCGGAGCGGCGGTGATGATCGCGCCCAGCACCGAAGCGGCGGCGCCGGTTTCGAGCCGCCGATGCTCCTCCTCGATTTCGTGGAGGTGGAAGGCGCGCTCGACGATGAAGCCGAGGTCGTCGATGTCGACCGGTTTCTTGTAGAAATCGTAGGCGCCCATGGCGACGGCCTTAGTCGCGCTTTCGCGGGCGCCGTGGCCGGTGGCCACGATGACCTTGGTGTCGGGCTTCAAACGGAGGATTTCGGCCAGCGTCGCGAAGCCCTCGTCCGTACCGTCGGGATCGGGCGGAAGGCCGAGGTCAAGCGTTACGACGGCGGGCTCATGCGCGCGCAAGGCTTCGATCGCGCCGGCGCGGTCGCCGACGCACACTACCTGATAGCCGTCGTAAGCCCATTTGAGCTGGCGCTGCAGGCCTTCGTCGTCCTCCACGATGAGCAGCACTTTGGCTTGATCGGTCATGCGATTTTCCGTTCAGGTTCGGCGGCTGCGGCGGGAGCCGGGAGGAGGATGGTGAAGGTGGTGCCGCGCCCGGGGCGGCTGTCGACGCTGATCCGACCGCCCATCGCGGTGATTAGCGATCGCGCCTCGAACGCGCCGATCCCGAAGCCGCCGGGCTTGGTCGATGCGAACGGCTGGAACAGGCGGTTGCGGATGAAGTCGCCGTCCATCCCGACACCCTTGTCGGTGATGGCAATCGAGGCGCCGCTACCATCGCTGCCGACGCGGACCGTGACCGGCTCGCCGCTGCTCGCGTCAAGCGCGTTCTGGAGGAGGTGGCCGACCGCCTGCTCGAGCGCGTTGGCGTCGACCAGCGCCTCGATACCCGCGTCGCCGAGCAGGCTGACCTCCCGGTCGCGGCGCTTGCCGGCGATCGCCGCGATGAGGATCGGCCGCAGCGGCTGGGCCTCGA
>JAXDPR010000295.1:0-2828 GCA_034668265.1 Sphingomonadales bacterium | reverse complement strand
GACGGTAGCGAAGGCCTCGGGGATCAGCTCGTCGAGCTTCTCGCCGTTCGCGAGGCGTTGGCGGAAGAGGTCGGTCTGGCCGCGCAGCTCTTCGTCGCTGAGCGCGGAGACGTTCGGCTCAAAGGCGTTGACCGCGTCGACATATTTGCCGAGGCTGCGGACGTAGCGATCGTTGGCCGATCCGAAGATGCTTTTTGCCACTGCGGCGAACATGGAAATTCCTTATATGCCCGCGCGTTCAGGATCGGGCGAAACCTCTCGCCGACGCGACCGGAAAACTGTCGCGGGCGATGTAAGGAGCGCCCTAGAGCTAGTCAATTAAAGGGCGATGCATGGGACTAACCGGCGGGTGCATGTGCGGCGCGGTGCGCTACGAGCTGAAAAGTGAGCCGTTCGACTGCGGCTGGTGTCATTGCCGCACCTGCCAACTTAGCAGCGGAGCACCGGCGCAGGCGTTCGCTTGCATCAAGCGCGGCGACTGGGTCGCAACTTCCGGCGCAGATTCGATCAGGAGCATCCGTTCAAGCAGCTTCGGGCAACGATCCTTCTGCGCCCAGTGCGGGACGCCACTGTTCGTTACGGTCGAACACCAGCCCGAAACGCTCGACTTCAGCGCCGTCACGCTAGACGATCCGAACGCCGTTCCGCCGGAATATCACATCTTCTGGAGAAGCAAGGTCGCATGGTTCAACCCAAGCGACGCCTTGCCGAGGCACGAGCGCTTCCGGCCGAATACGGTGGGGCTTAGCGGTACCGAGCCCCCAGACGACAGCTCGTTGAGCGGCGGCGGGAAAGCCTAGCCGGCGCTCGACTGTGACTCGGCGTCGAGATTGCTCTCGAGCCACTGCTGGATCTGGCTGCGCGGGGCCGCGCCGACCTTCTGCGCAACGGGTTGGCCGCCCTTGAACAGCAGCATCGTCGGGATGCCGCGCACGCCGTAGCGGCTCGGCGTGTCGGGATTCTCGTCGATGTTGAGCTTTGCGACGGTCACCTTGTCGCCGAGCTCGCCGGCAATCTCTTCGAGCGCAGGGCCGATCATCCGGCAAGGGCCGCACCATTCCGCCCAGAAATCGACGAGTACGGGGCGTTCCGCTCCGAGGACGTCGGTAGCGAAGCTCTGATCGGTGACAGTCTTGGTGGCCATGGCGGGCGAATCTCCTGGCGAGGGGCAAAGGTTAACAAGCATATGGGCGCTGGTCGCGCGCCTCTCAAGGTATGAGTTCGATGAGTTTCGGGCCAGCTGTGTACAACAGGGACGCTCTGATCCGCCGCCCCGGGAAGATGACCTGCAGCGCCTGAGAATAAGCGCTCATCTGGGCACGGTGCGAATTTGGTATCTGCCCCTCGCTCGGAGGGACCCTCCCCGTCTTGAAGTCGATCACGAAGACGCGATCCGCCTCGACCTTGAGCCGGTCGACGGTGCCGGCGATCACCCGACCGTCGGGCAAGGTCGCGGCGAGTGGCGCCTCGGCCAGGGATCCCGGACCGAACAGTCCGCTGAACCGCGGATCGGAGAGGATGCCGCAAACCTGTCCGACGATCTCGGCGCGCGCATCCGCGTCGGCGACGCCTGCCGAACGCTTCAGCCAACGAGAGGCGGCGGCGGGTCGAGCACTCTCCTCGACCTCCGGCAATCGCTCGAGCAGCTGGTGGATCCATGTGCCGCGCAGCGCCGCAGCCCGCATCGCTTCGCTCGGCGGGGGCGCGGCTTCGTCATCGACGGCAATCGCCGACGGCGCGAGCGGCCGCGGCGGCCGCGCTTCAGGCGGGGCCGGTCGCTTCGCCCAATCCGGAACCGCAATGGCGGACGGCATGGCCTTGGCCTTCTGACGTGTCGCCCGCGCTCCGCCATCGTGCCCGTATCGCAGGCTCACATACCCCTCGCCCTCCGCCGCGATCGGCGCCATCGCGCGCTCGACGGTGACGTGCCAGCTGTTGGGCGGCCGCGGGTCGGAGCCGTCCTTCTTGGCCTTGGGCATGACTCCGCTGACGATCAACCGATCGGCGGCGCGGGTCATCGCGACATAGAGCAGCCGCAGATGCTCCTCCATGTCGCGCTGCTCCTCGGACAGAATGATTTCCTCGAACGGCGGGCAGCGCTCTTCCTTCTTGGGCCTTAGCAGCGGCGCCGTTCCGGCCCTCTCGACCTCAATGTCGACGGTCAACGGCGTGCGCCCGAGCCTAGCCGGATCGGCGGTCGCGTCGGCGACGATCACCACGGGCGCTTCGAGCCCTTTGGCGCCGTGGACCGTCATCACCCGCACTTCATTGGCCGGAGCGCCGGGATCACGCTGGACATCGACCGTGCCGCGCGAGAACCATGACAGGAAACGGTCGAGCGAGGCGATCTCGTTGCGCTCGAACTCGAGCGCGCTGTTCATCAGCTCGTCGATTGCATCGCGCGCCGCCATGCCGAGCCGCGAATAGAGCCGCCGCCGGCCCTGCATCGGTCCCGAAAGGATCGTCTCAAGAAAGCGCGACGGCGGCGTGAAATCGGCGATCCGGAGCAATTCGCCGAGCGCCGCGTGCGCCTCGGGAAATTCCGCCGAGCGCTGCCGAAGCTCGCGCCACAGCGACCCTTTTCGCCCATAGGCCAGCGCCCGCAACTGGTCCTGGTCCCAGCCAATCAGCGGCGAGACAAGCAGGCAAGCGAGGCTGAGGTCGTCGTTCGGCTGGGTCGCGAACCGGACCGCGGCAAGCAGGTCCTGAACGGCGAGCGGCTCGTGCAGGGCGAGGCGGTCTACCCCCGCGACCGGCACCCCGGCAGAGAACAAGCGGGCGACAATCAGCGAGGCAAGCTGACCGCGGCTGCGGACAAGGTCCAGGAT
>JAXDPR010000294.1:0-3437 GCA_034668265.1 Sphingomonadales bacterium | reverse complement strand
CTTGGCGAAATAGTCCCAGATTTCGGCCAGGACGAAGTTGGCAAGCACGAGCAGCGCCGTGATCCAGTGCAGCGCGATGGCCACGCTGTCGTAAGTGGTGCCGTCATCGCCAGCGGCGATGCGGGTGGCGGTGTCGAAGCTGGTCCGGTCGGTCATTGATGCTCGCTAGGGTTGAGTGTCTGCAAATCCGCTGAACGCACGAGGTTCCCGGGCGGTGGCGTGGCCGCTTGAGGCGCCGCGGCGCCTGTGCCAGACGGCAAGCCGGAGAGGAAGCCGCATGGTCTTCGAGAAAATTGCGCTCATTGCCCTTGCTTTCGCGTCATCTGTAGCCGCCGAAACCCACGTCCAGCCGGCCGTTCGGCCGGGCGGCGACATCCCGCAGGCCTTCCATCCCGTCGCGCCGATCCCGAAGGGCGGCGACATCCCCCCGCGATTCAACGCGCCGCGCGGCGAGTTTCAGTACATCCGGCGCGAAGTCCGCATCCCGATGCGCGACGGGGCGAAGCTCTACGCTGTCCTCATCCTCCCTCGGCAGGCGGGCAAGTTCCCGATCATGCTCGACCGCACGCCTTATTCCGCCGACAAGTCTACGGAGCGCGGCGGCTTCGGCCCGTGGCCGGAAAACATCCTCTCGCCGCTGAATGCCGAGCTGGTCAGGGCCGGCTACATCGTCGCCGTCGAGGACGTCCGCGGCAAGTACAAGTCCGAGGGGGATTATGTGATGAACCGGCCCCTCAAGGGCCCGCTCAACCCGACCGCGGTCGACCATTCGACCGACGCCTGGGACACGATCGACTGGCTCGTGAAGAACGTGCCCGAGTCCAACGGCCGCGTAGGCTCGTTCGGGACCAGCTACGACGGCTTCACGGCGCTGATGACCCTGGTGAACCCGCACCCGGCGCTGAAAGCCAGCGTCCCGATCAACCCGATGGTCGACGTGTGGAAAGGCGACGACTGGTTCCACAACGGCGCCTTCCGCCAGGCGATGATCGGCTACGTCTACGGCCAGACCGCGACCAGGAAGTCCGAGGAGGAATGGTTCTCATCCGCCTACGACGATTATGCGACCTTCCTCCGCTACGGCTCGGCTGGAGCCTACGGCCGCGCGATGGGCATGGAGCAGCTGCCCTTCTGGCAGCGGCTGACTCAGCACCCGGCCTATGACGAATATTGGCAGGATCAGGCGGTCGACCGGATACTCGCCGCGAAGCCGCTCACCGTCCCGACGCTGCTCGTCGACAGCGAATGGGACCAGGAGGACATTTACGGTGCCCCAGCGGTGTTCAACGCGGTCAAGGCCAGCCCCAATGCGCATCTCGCGCTCGGTCCTTGGTACCATGGCGAGGTCAACGGCGTCGCCATGGCAATCGGTTCGATCGACTGGGGCACCGATACCGCGCGCTGGTTCCGCCAGAACGTCATGCTCCCGTTCCTTGACGAGCACCTCAAAGGCGGCCCGCCGGCGAACGTCGCTCGAGTGACCGCGTTCGAGGGCGGCACCAACCAGTGGACGCGCCTGAACGATTGGCCGCAGGCCTGCGCCAGCGCATGCCCCGCGAGCCTGACGCCGCTCTATCTGGCGCCGGGCGACCGGGTCAGCTTCAGCGCGCCCGCGGCCGACACCTCCGACTCCTTCGTCTCCGATCCGGCGCGTCCTGTGACGTACCGCGCCCGCCCGAACCTGCCGCCCTACGGCCCGAACTCGACCTGGCGGCAGTGGCTGGTCGACGACCAGCGCTTCGCCGAAGCCCGCCCGGACGTCCTCACTTATGCGAGCGCGCCGCTCGACAAGCCGCTACACCTCGCCGGCACGCCGCTCGTCAATCTCGTCGCCTCGACCAGCGGCAGCGACAGCGACTGGATCGTGAAGCTGATCGACGTCTACCCCGAGCAATATCCGCAAAAGCCCGAGCTCGGCGGCTATGAGCTTCCGATCGCGATGGACATCATGCGCGGCCGCTACCGCGACGATCCCGCGCACCCGTCCCCGGTCCCCGCGGACCAGCGAGTCACCTACAAGTTCGCGCTGCCCAACGTCGATTATGTCGTTCAGCCCGGGCACCGGGTGATGGTTCAGGTCCAGTCGAGCTGGTTCCCCCTGTACGACCGCAACCCTCAGACCTTCGTTCCCAACATCTTCTTCGCCCGGCCGTCCGATTATCGCGCGGCGACGCAGCGGGTGTTCACGGGAACAAGCGGCTCCTGGGTTGGGCTTCCGGTCGTCAACTGAGCCTTGCGCCCCGTGCCTACGCTGGCTACCTCGCGCCTCGGCCTAGGAGTGTAGCTCAGTTGGTAGAGCATCGGTCTCCAAAACCGAGGGTCGTGGGTTCGAGTCCCTCCACTCCTGCCATCCTTTGAGCCACCGAGCGCAGTGACGCCGACGCGAAGCGGCGCCGGAGCAGCGCGTAGAGATGGCGAATGCCGGCCAGCGGGCGAAGCCCGACTGACGTCACGGGATTTACTCCCGTGACGGCCACACAGCCTTGAAGACTCGCCCAACCGCCGCTAAGTGATCCGCAGCCCCGCCGGCCCGAGAGGTCCGCGGGGCGCTTTTCTATCTCCAACCGAGAAGGCGACAAGTGGCCAAAGTCTCCCCCGGCGAATTCATCCGTCAGGTCCGTGTCGAGACCAGCAAGGTCCATTGGCCGACGCGCAAGGAAACCGTCGCCACCGCGATCATGGTGATGATCATGACCCTGGTCCTCGCCTTCTTCTTCTTCGGCGTCGACGCCGTCTTTTCGACCCTCGTCAAGCAACTGCTGAGCCACCTGGCCTAGCGCTTTTCTTGCCCCTCTCCCCTTGCGGGAGAGGGGTTGGGGAGAGGGGTTTTTTAGAGGTAAACAATGTCCCGCTGGTACATCATCCACGCTTATTCCGGCTTCGAGAACAAGGTCCGCGACGCGATCCAGAGCGAGGCCAACCGCATGGGCCTCACCCCGTTCGTCGAGCAGATCGAGGTCCCGACCGAGACCATCACCGAGGTCAAGCGCGGCAAGAAGGTCCAGACCGACCGCAAGTTCATGCCCGGCTACGTCCTCGCCAAGCTCGAGATGAACGACGAGGTCTATCACCTCGTCAAGAACACGCCCAAGGTCACCGGCTTCCTCGGCCCCGGCGGCAAGCCGCAGCCGATCCCCGACGCTCATGCCGCGCGCATGCTCGACACCAAGGAAGAGGCCGCGGCGCACGGCGCCAAGCAGAAGATCACCGTCGACTATGAGATCGGCGACGCGGTGAAGGTGCTCGACGGCCCGTTCGCGAGCTTCAACGGAACGGTCGAGGAACTCGATTTCGACCGCAGCCGAGTCAAGGTCAGCGTGTCGATCTTCGGCCGCGCGACTCCGGTCGAGCTCGAGTTCGAGCAGGTCGAACGGGTCAAGTGAGCCGTTCCCCGGCGAAAGCCGGGGCCCAGTCTGCCAGAGACGCGCGAGCCGCTA
>JAXDPR010000293.1:0-9186 GCA_034668265.1 Sphingomonadales bacterium | reverse complement strand
CTGCGGCAGGAGAATGGTGTCCATGAGCCAGAACATGCCCCCTCTCCCTCCCTCTCCCTTGAGGGGAGTGGGACTAATGGGGAGGAATTGGTCGGCTCGGGCGGGCAGTTGAAGCGCGCGGGGCGGGAGCGGTGGAGCAGGCGCAGGGAGGACGTGTTCTTCGAGGAGCTGGCGGCGACCGCGAACGTGCAGCGGGCGGCGAAGGCGGCGGGTGTTTCTTCGACGGCGGTGCACGCGCGGCGGCTGAGGCATCCCTTGTTCAGGGCCAAGTGGGAGGCGGTGGTGCGGACCGCGAAGGCCTCGATCGACCTCCACTTGGTCGAGGAGGCGAAAAAGACCTTCGATCCGGAGACGCTCGACACCGCCGACGTGGCGCCGCGGGTCACGATCGACCAGGCGATCAGGATCAGCCAGCTCGGCGGCTCGAAGAAGGAGGAGCCGACGAGCGACCCGTTCGAGGACCCGGGCCACAGTTACGAGGACGACATCGCCGACATCCGCGAGCGGCTGGTCCAGAAGCTGCAGGCGATGAAGCGGCGCGACCGGCCGGACAAGATCGCGCGCGGCTGGAGCTATGACGAGAGCTGGGACATCGACATCCCGCCGGGGTGGATCAAGGGCCCGGCCTATCGCCCGCGGCAGCCCGGCGAGGACTGGGGCTGAGCGTCGCCCGTTCGTGGATTGCGGTGACAGGGTCAGGGTGGCCCGTCATAAATCAAGTTTTTACGGTCATGCTGTAGCTTGAGCCGATGGACGAGAGCTCGGGCAGCCAAAACCGCACGTCTTCACGCTCGCCCGTGATCCTCGGCGCGACGCTCGAGCTCGCGGGTCAGTCCCAATCGGTCGTCCTGCGCAACCTGTCGGCCGGCGGCGCGCTGATCGAGGGCAAGTGGCTTCCCTCACAAGGATCGAACGTCCTCTTCGTCCGCAAAGATTTGCGGGTTCCCGCTCGCGTCGCCTGGGTCGAGGGACGCTATGCCGGCGTCGCCTTCGAGTGCCCGCTCGACCGCGCGGAAGTGCTGCGCCAGATCCCCAAGGCGCGCGAGAAGTTCGAGCAGCGTTTCCGGCGCCCCGGGCTTGCCTGCCGGCCACTCAGCGACGCCGATCGCAAGTTGGTCGAGCTCTGGGGCAATTCGGAGCCATCCCCGCACCGCTGACGCGCGCCTCGCGAGTTCAGGAACAAGGAAGAGCCGCTCGGAAACGGGCGGCCTTCTTCTTATGTGCTATGCTGGGCCGGAACGGGGGAGGATTATGGGCGAGCGGTTCGAGCGGCACCGGCAGCCGTGGCGGCAGGACGAGATCCAGAAGCTCCACACGCTGGCCGGCAAGGGGATGTCGGTGCGCGCGATCGCCAAGGCGCTGACGCGGAGCGAGGAATCGGTCAGGGACAGGGCGAAGGCGGACAGGCTGAAGATCTCGAAGCTGCGGTAGCGCCGCGCCGCGCTTGCACGCGCGCTCGCCCGCGCCCACATGCCCGCCATGGCCGCGATCCGGGATTTCCACGCGCATATCTATTTCGATCCGGAGCAGGTTGCGGAGGCGCAGGCGCTGGCGCGCGAGGCGCAGGCGCGGTTCGGAGTGCCCGTCGGCCATTTCCATCTGCGGCCGGTCGGGCCGCACCCGCGCGGAAGCTGCCAGCTGACGGTGGCGACGGAGCAGTTCGGCGATTTCGCTCAATGGGCGGCGCTGAACCGCAACGGGCTGACGATCTTTGCCCATGCCGAGACCGGCGACGACCTTGCCGACCACACCGACCATGTGATCTGGTTCGGGCCGAGCGAGCCGCTCGACCTGTCGATCTTTTAGCCAGGCGCGGTACCGGGATGACGACGGATTTCCCCGCCGACATATTCACCGAGCCCACGACCGTTGACCCGGGCACGCTGGCGAACCTGGGGCCGTTGCGACGCCTCGCCGGAACGTGGGAATCGGCCGGCGGCCGTGACGTCGCCCCCAAGGCCGATGGGCCCGAGCGCCGCGATTATATCGAACGCATCATGTTCGAGCCGATCGATCCGCAGGCCAACGGGCCGCAGCTCTTCTACGGCCTGAGGTACCACGTTCACATCAATACGCCGGACGAGGACATCGCCTTCCACGACCAGGTCGGGCATTGGCTATGGGAGCCGGCAACGGGCCTGGTGATCCAGACGCTGTCGATCCCGCGCGGGCAGGTCGCGATCGCAGCGGGGAAGGCCAGTCCCGGCGCGGACAAGCTGGTGCTGGTCGCTGAGCGCGGCTCAACCGAATATGGGATTTGCTCGACCGCTTTCCTCGAGCATGCGTTCCGCACCGATCGCTACCAGATCGAGCTGACGTTCAACTCCGACGGAACGTTCAGCTATGTTCAGGAGACCACGCTGATCGTTCGCGGGCAGGGACCGTTCATTCATCGCGACCAGAACAGGCTGGTCAAGATCGCCGAGCCGGAGCCCAATCCGTGGATGCAGATCCTGTCCCGACGGAAGGCAGCTGCGGTCGAGTGAGCAGCTTCACTCAAGCGTAAGCGGGAACTTTCGCGGGGAGGGCCGGAACGGGGGCGCGGCTGGAGTTGACGAAGACGCTCGGGCGCAGCCAGGCGCTCACTCGCGTCAAGGCCGGATCGCCTTCGACGGACAGGTCGCCGGACACCATCGCGTCGCGATAGGTTCGATCACCCATCCACACGTCGTGCATGGTCCGCACCGTGGTCGTGAAATAGACGTCGACGTCACGCCCCGGCGCGGTGACGCAAATGTCGACATGGTCGCCCTCGACCAGCAGCCACCAGTCCTTGCGCTCGGCGAGATCGCGGAACTTGAACTGGACCACGGCGCGGTCGCCAGGGAGCTTCGTGGTGTCGATGCTGCGCTCGAGATAGTAGAGCAGGAAATCGAGGTCGAAATCCTGCTCGGACAGATTGTGCCGGGCCCAGCACAAGCCCCATTCGCCAACGCTCATGACGACCGGCAGCAGGGCTTAGCAGGCGGCGGTCGGATGATATTCGAAGCTGCGCTGGCCATTGAGGCGGCGGCGCGCCACCAGCCCCTGCTGCTCGAAGAACTTGAGGCGCGCGGTGAGCAGCGCCGGTGAAATGTCGCCAAGCCCGCGCTGCAGCTCGCTGAAGCGGCGGCCGCCCATCAAAAGCTCGCGGACGATGAGGAAGGTCCAGCGCTCGCCGAGGATCTCCGTCGCCTTCGCGATCGGACAGAATTGACCGTAGTTCATTACGGCGCCGTACACCGGCGCGAACCGCCATTCTACTACAGTTTCTGTAGCGGATTGCTTCAACCCGTGAACTATCGGCGCGGCGTTCCTGGCCGCCATTGAGCGGCACATCGCTGGAATGGTCCGGCACAGGAGAAGCCCAATGCCCCTCGTCACCATCGACGTCATCAAGGACGTCTTCACCCCCGCCAAGAAGCGCGACCTGATCGAAAAAGTCACCGAGGCAATGATCGCCGTCGAAGGCGAAGAGCTGCGCTCGGTTACCTGGGTGCGCATCCGCGAGGTCGAGCAGGGCGACTGGGCGATCGGCGGTCAGATGCTCGACGCGCCGGCAGTTCGCGCGATGAGCAGCCGCCTAAGGGCTGCCTGACCACATTGACTGCGCTCGGTGGGCTGCCCGCCCCCGCGTCCGCCGAGCGCAACTTGCACGCATCGCCCAGTTCTCACCCGTCAACAGGAAAGACCAAACATGACCAAGCATCGTCGATTCATCGCCCTGGCAATCGCTGCGGCGACCTTCTCCGCCGCCGCCGTGGCCGGCGAAGTGAACGGCAGCACGACCAACCCCAAGGAAGATTTCTCGAGGGGCATGTCGTTCTGCAAATTCTCCGGCCTCAACGACGATCCGACCGCGCCGATCGACAGCCCCAACGGACCCGGCGGCCGGGTGCAGAACTTTGGGCATACGCAGCAGATCTTCGGCATCGATCCGCAGGACTTCAATCCCGGCGACGGTTGCAATCCCAACCGCAACCCGCTGCCGCCCGAGCTGCTGAACCGCTAGCCCGAACAGCCTGCGCTCGGCGGGCTCATCCCCCCGCGTCCGCCGAGCGCAACCGAAACAATTTGCTCGGCCGGCGCTCCAGCAGCGCCAGCCGATCGGTTTCCCCCTGGCAGCAGCGCATCGCTCCGGGGCTGTTTCCTTACATCCCCAGAATTGGAGACTTTCATGGCACTGAAGTTCAGGATTGCGCTGCTTGCTTCGGCAGGCGGCGCCGCGATCGCATTCGCCTCCCCCGCCTTTGCGGACGCCACTGTCGACTGCAACGTTGGAGCCGGCGCTTTGTCGACCGAATGCGGCATCGCCGCCACGGCCTCGGGCGATTCCTCGACCGCGCTTGGCAACACTGCCGTCGCCTCTGGCCTGGAATCTACCGCGACCGGCCAAGCCTCGACCGCCTCGGGCGAAAGCTCAACCGCGGTTGGCATATCCTCGACGGCGAGCGGTCTCCAGTCGGTCGCCGTCGGCAATCGGGCCCAGGCCACCAACGAGGATTCC
This sequence comes from Sphingomonadales bacterium, assembly GCA_034668265.1. Lineage (GTDB taxonomy): Bacteria > Pseudomonadota > Alphaproteobacteria > Sphingomonadales > Sphingomonadaceae > Sphingomicrobium. The sequence goes on along the minus strand of JAXDPR010000293.1, from coordinate 4,700 downwards.
GCTGCGTTCGGCGACAAGGCGCTGGCGACGGGCTTCCACTCGACCGCGATTGGCGGCGAGGCAGTCGCGACCGGCGCCGGCTCGCAGGCCTTCGGCTGGAGGGCCAATGCGACCGGCGCCCAGTCGGCCGCGGTCGGCAACCAGGCGCAGGCCACCGGCACCAATTCGACTGCGCTCGGCAATTTGTCGCAGGCGACCGGGATCACAATGCCACGGCGCTTGGCAACAACAGTCTCGCCAACGCAGCGAGCCACGAAATCGGCGCCCGAGCGGGCTTTCAATTCTCCTGGTAAGATCGTGATCGCCTGGGCCGCGCCAATGCGGCTCAGGCGGATCGCATCTGCTCCGCGCGTTTCTGGTAATCCTGCGCCAGCGCCAGATGCCGTTCGCGCGCCGCTTCGGTCAACGCGCGGCTCGCGGCGAGCTTTTCGCGCGCCGCCTGGCGGTGAAAGAAATGAACGCTCGGGTACACGCGAACCCCTCCCCCAAAAACCCCTCGGCTCATGTTCCATAATGAAACCGGCCGCCGTGCAAGCTTTATTGTCCGTTGAATCGGCGGCGCGAAAGCGCAGGTAAATCAGACTCTTACTCTTCGGTACGAATAAGCACTGTCTCGCCGATCAGGAGGAACAGGAAGAAGGGCGCCCAGGCCGCGATCAGCGGGGGGTAGGTACCGGCATTGCCCATCGCCAGGCTGAAATTATCGACCACGAAATAGGTGAAGCCGAGGGCCATGCCCATGACCGCGCGCAGCAGCACCTGGCCCGAGCGGGCGAGGCCGAACGCTGCGACCGCGGCGAGCAGCGGCATGAGCAGGGTCGACAAGGGGCCGGAGATCTTGTGGGCAAGGCCGGCGCGGGCCTCGTCGTCGGGGCGGCCGGCGGCGTCGAGCTCGGCAATGCGCTTTTTGAGCGTCCAATAGGGGAGCTCGGTCGGCTCGACCTTCGCCAGCGTGAGCTGGTCGGGAGTGAGGCCATTAAGGGCGGTCATTCGCGGAAGGGAGCGAACGACGTTCATGTTGGCATCGTAGATCTTGACGTCCTCGAGCAGCCAGTCGCCGCCGGGGCGCGGGGTCGCGCGCGCCGCCCGGATCTCGCGCTGGAGGATTCCGCCGGAGCGATCGAATATCTCGATCCGCTCGGCGGTGAAGGGCCGCCCGCCGGCGATCCCGGCATGGACGAGGTCGTCGCCGTTCATCACCCAGACGTTGCTGACCATGCCGCTCGACGGGGGCACCGGCTTGTAGTCGTTGTCGCTCCAGGCGGTGACGGCGCGGGTCGAATTGACCACGACCAGCTCATTGAAGGCGAACAAGGCGGCGGCGATGCCGATGCTGGCGAGGACCAGCGGCGCGAGGATCTGGTGGGCGGAGAGGCCGGCGGCCTTCATTGCCACTACCTCGCTGTTCTGGTTCAGTCCTACGAAGGCGATCAGCGTCCCGAGCAGCACCGAAAAGGGGAGGAAGCGCGAGAAGAGGATCGGGACGCGCAAGCCGACATAGCGCCATAAGTCGGCATCGCTGTTGCCGGGGACGGCGAGGATCTTGCCGGATTCGCCCAGGAGGTCGAGCGTCATCAGGATGAGGACCAAAGCGACGAGCACCGCGAGGCTGCGGGTGACGAACAGCCGGACCATGTAGAGAGCGAGGTGTCGCGACGGGAAGAAGCTGGGGTTGATCATGCCTCGGCCGGCGCGTCCCTGCGCTTGGGCATCATGCCGCGGATGCGCTTGGCGAGGCCGGCGAAGAACCATTCCAGCGCGCCGATCGGCTGGCCGCCCGGCTTGTCGGCCAGAATATGGTACATCCACACGATCACGCCGGCGAGGGCGACCAGGGGCAGCCACAGGCCGAGTGTTGGATCGAGGCTGCCGCGAGCGGCGGCCTGGTCGGCATATTGGTTGACCTTGTGATAGGCGACCACGATCAGGATCGAGACGAAGATTCCGAGCGCCGACGTGCTGCGCTTGGGCGGCACCGCTAGCGCCACCGCGAGCAGCGGAAGCATCAGCATCATCACCACCTCGACCATTCGGAAGTTGAAATGGGCTTCAGCGGCGACCCGCGCCGCGTGGGTCGCGCCGCCGCCGCCATAGCCCTGGTTCCACAGTTCGTGGAGGTAGAGCTCGTCGGCTTCGCCCGAGGCTCGGCCGCGGAACTGGCTGATCGCCGGAAGGCTGACCGGCAGGGTATAGAGGTCGAAAGCGAGCGTCCGCGGCGTCGTGAACTTGGGGCTGTCCTGGACGAGGCGTCCCTTGGTCATGCGGAACTGGATCTCGTCAGCGTTGTCGCTAGCGAGGAACCGGCCGTGCTCGGCCGTCGCGACAACAGTCATTCCTGACGGGTCGGTGTTCTGCACGAAGATGCCCTGGAGCAGGGTGCCCTTGTTCTCGCTGCGGTCGATGCGCAGCGTCAGATGCTTGCCGAGCTGGTTGAACTCGCCGACCTTGATCGCTGCTCCAAGCGCGCCCGATTTGAGGTCGAACTGAAGCCCCTTGTAGCGATAGTGGGTGTAGGGCTCGAGATAGCCGACGATGAACAGGTTGATGATCGCAAGCGTGATTGCATAAGCGTAGGGCACGCGAAGCAGGCGCGTGTAGCCGATGCCGATCCCGCGCAGCGCGTCGAGCTCCGACGAGAGAGCGAGCTTCCTGAAGGCGAGCAGGATCCCGAGCATGAGCCCGATTGGAATTCCGAGCGAGAGGTATTCGGGAAGCAGGTTGGCGAGCATCCGCCAGACGACGCTGACCGGGCCTCCGGCGTCGACGACGTACTGGAACAGGCGCAGCATCTTGTCGAGGACGAGCAGCATCGCGGCGAGGATCAAGGTGCCGAACAGCGGCGCCGCGATCGTTCGGGCGACATAGCGGTCGATCAGGCCGGGTCTGAAAAGGGCAAATGGCAAATTCGGTCGTTTCCGCACCATGATTTGGCCGCAAAGGCGGCCGAGATGCTCGTCCCTATAGTCAATTGGCTGAGGGATTCATGCCGAAAGTGCAGCGCGTCGCCTTGCTGTCGAACCCGGAAGGCGCGGCCAGTATCGCCGAGCTGGCGCGAATCCGCGCCTTTTGCGCCGAGCATCCGCACGTCTTCCATTACGAGGTCGAGGATGCGGGCCAGGTCGGCGAGGCGATGCGATCGATCGCGCGGGTCCGTCCGGCGCTGCTGGCGATCAACGGCGGCGAGCCGACGGTCGCGGCCGCGCTAGCCGCGCTTGAGCAGCTGGGCGCGGCGCCGCCACCGGTCGCGGTGATCGCGGGCGGGCGGCTGGACGAGGTTCGGCGGCTGGTGGAGCGCGGCGCTGACTGAGTAAGTTTGGCGGTCTATTGCAGCGCGCTGGCGCGCGCTACCCACCGGCGTATTGCAGCGCGCTGGCGCGCGCTCTACCCACCCCTGGCCCCTCCCTTGCAGGGAGGGGAATGAAGTTAGCCCTTGGCGGCGGCGCGGGGGGGCTGGCTGTTGCGCGCGAGTGCGGCGGCGACGGCGCTTGCAAGGGCGCCGACGGTGAAGGGCTTGCGAAGAAGCTCGTGGCCGCGCAGGTCGTCGGTCTCGCCTTCGCCGACATAGCCGGTGACGAACAACACCGCGAAATCACTGGTGCTGGTCGACTTCAAATAGCGGATCAGCTCGGGCCCGCTCATCTCGGGCATGATGACGTCGGTGATGACGAGGTCGAAGGCGCGCGCGTTGAACAGCTCGATCGCTTCGGCGCCGCCGGCGCAGGAGACCGGCTCGTAGTCGAGATCCTCGAGCGCACCGACGGTCGCGGAGCGGACGCGCGGGTCATCCTCGACGAGCAGGATGCGCGCTCCGGGGACATGGACGTCGGCGGTCTCGTTACGCAGCGCGGCGGCATGAAGCCGGACCGGGGCGGCGGCTTCGGTGCGCGGCAGGTAGATCGAAACAATGGTGCCTTTGCCAAGTTCGCTGTCGATCCCGACCTCGCCGCCGGACTCGTGCGCGAAGCCGAAAATCTGCGAAAGGCCGAGGCCGGTGCCCTTGCCGACCGGCTTCGTAGTGAAGAAAGGCTCGAACGCCCGCTCGAGGACATCCGGAGCCATGCCGCAGCCGGTGTCGGAGACGCTGATTCTGACATATTCGCCGGCACGAACGTCGCCGACCTCGTTGGCGGCGAGGGTGACGTTCTCGGCGGCGATGCGCATCTGGCCCTCGCCGTCCATCGCGTCTCGGGCATTGACCGCGAGGTTGACGATGGCGTTTTCGAACTGGTGCGGGTCGGCATAGGTCGGCCAGGCACCGGGCGCGAGCTCGAGGTCGATGCGGATTCGCTCGCCGAGCGTCCGGTCGAGCAGGTCGGACATGCCGCGGATGAGCTCGGCAGGATCGACGCGCTCGGGCAGCAGCGGTTCCGAACGGGCGAACGACAGCAAGCGGCGGGTCAAAGCGGCGGCGCGAGTCGCGCCCTCCATCGCGTTGTTGAGGTGCATCATCACCTCGCGCCGGGGGCCGTTCAGGCGCCTCAAGGCCAGATCGATGCCGCCGACGACGACAGCCAGCATGTTGTTGAAGTCGTGGGCGATGCCCCCGGTCAGCTGGCCGACCGCCTCCATCTTCTGCGACTGGCGCAGCGCTTCCTCGGCGCGCTCGCGCTCGGCGATGGCGGCGGCGACGCGGGCCTCGAGCGACTGGTTCAGCTCGCGCAGCGCCCCCTCGGCACGCTTGCGCGCGCTGATGTCCTGGA
>JAXDPR010000292.1:0-6587 GCA_034668265.1 Sphingomonadales bacterium | reverse complement strand
TGCGGCCCGGCGGCACTGGCGTCCCCGGTGTGGCCGACGCGGGCGATGACTTCGCCGCGCTTGACCTGCTGGCCTTCTGCGAGCCCCGGGGCGTAAGCCGACAGGTGGGCGTAGTAATACATCCACTTCTGGTCGGGCGACCGCTCGTAGATGGTGAGCCCGCCGCGTGCGCTGTTAAAGAACTTCTCTATCCTCCCGTCGGCGGCGGCGATCACCGGCGTGCCCTCGGCAGCCATGATGTCGATGGCGTCATGACGCCGCCCGGTCGATCGCGCATCGTCGAACGTGTCCTGGAGTTGGTCCGGCTTAACGCCCACGACGGGAAGTGCGAGGCCGGATGGGGCGACCTGGACCTGCTGGGCGACGACAACCGGCGGCGCGTTCGCCGGCTGAACCGTCACCACTGGTCCGCTCCGCGTCACTTGCGGGGCCGGACCCGGAACGGCGCCGTAAAACCAGATCCAGAAGAAGCTGGTCGCGACTGCGGTCAACAGTGTGGTGCCGATAATCTTGAGCATATCGGCTGTAGCAACGATGCGGAGCCGAATCGTTTCCCGTCCCGCTGATTGGCAATTCGGCCAATCTCAAGCAAACTGCACGCATGGCCGACGCCGAACCGCCCCCTTATTACGAGCCGCCGACGCCATTCGCACAGCAGCAGTCCGACCTGCGCGGCGGGATCGGGCACCGCATCGGCGCCAATCTCGACGCGATGCCACGGCTATGGAGGTTGTGCACGAGCCCGAAGCAACCGATCCAGCTCTACGTCGGTGACGCCTTCCTCGACGCCGAGACCTGCCGCCAGATGTGCGTCAAGATCGACGAAGGCTCCTACCCGTCGCCGCTCTACGACAAGGAGAAGCATGCCGACGTCCGCACCAGCTACAGCTGCAACCTCGACGCTTACGACCCACTGATTGTCGAGATCGACGGTCGCATCGCCACCCTGCTCGGCATCGACAGGGTCCACGGCGAACCGCTGCAAGGCCAACGCTACGAGGAAGGCCAGCGCTTCCGTGAACATGCCGACTTCTTCTACATCGACCAGCCCTATTGGGCGGAATATGAGCCGCACGGCGGCCAGCGCACCTGGACCGCGATGATCTACCTGAACGAGCCCAAAGCGGGCGGTGCGACGCGGTTCAAATTGCTCGACCTGTCCATCGAGCCGAAGCTCGGGCGAATCCTCATCTGGAACAACATGGCGCTCGACGGCAGCCCCAACCCGTGGACGCTGCACGAGGGCATGCCGGTCGACGGCGGAACCAAGTACATCGTCACCAAATGGCACCGCGAGCGGCAGTTCGTTTAGGCGAGAACCTCCTCGAACGCGCTTACGGCAACCGCCGGATCGTCCTTCCCCCACACCGCCTGGCAGACCGCAAGGAAATCCGCGCCCGCGTCGACCAGCGGCTTTGCATTGTCCGGCGTGATGCCGCCGATAGCGACGCACGGGATTTCGAACACGCTCGCCCACCAGCTGAGGATCGCCGGGGCCGGGCGGTAATTCGATGGCTTGGTCGTGGTCGGATAGAAGGCCCCGAAGGCGACATAATCGGCACCCGCCTCCCCGGCTTCCATGGCCAGGTGGCGGCTGTCGTGGCAGGTTCGGCCGATCTGCGCGGCGGGACCGAGAAAGGCACGGGCGTCGCGGACATCGCCGTCGCTTTGGCCGAGGTGGACCCCGTCCGCGCCGAGGCGCTTGGCGAGGGCCATGCTGTCGTTGACGATGAAGGCGACGGCGGCGTCGGCGCAGATTCGCTGCAGCGGCTCGGCGAGCCGCGCCAGCTCATGCTCCTCGGTGTCCTTGACCCGCAGCTGGAAGGCGGCGGCGATGCCGGGGTCGAGCGCGGCCTTCAACCGTTCGGGGAAGGCTCCACCGACCTCTTGGGGACTGATCAGGTAAAGCTTCGCCGGGCCGGTCCGCTCGGGCGGCGGGAAATCGAGGGGATCGAACTCGGACTCGTCCACTTCAGGCCAAGACCTTCGATGTGGAAGCCGCGTAGATCTCGTCGATCGCGGTGCCGAGCGTGCGGTTGAACTCCTCGTCGCTTTGCTGCGCGCGAAGGTCGGACAGCAATGCCCGGCTGAAGCTCGCGATCATGCCCGGATTCCGGGCGAGCTGGCGGCACGCCTCCTCGCGACTGAAGCCGCCGGAAAGCGCGACGACACGCAGGACCTTGGGGTGGACGACCAGCGCATCGAACTTGCCGGGTTCGGCCGGGATCGAGAGCTTGAGCATCACCTGCTGACCCTCGGGCAACTCGTCCAGTTCTTCGAGGATCGCGGTCAGCAGCATGTCATCGCTGTCCGCCCGGTCCGCGCTCTTGATGTTCACCTCGGGCTCGACGATCGGCATCAGGCCGTGGGCGAGGACCTCCTTCGCAACCTGGAACTGCTGGGCAACCAGCACTGCAATCCCCGCCGCATTGGCCGAATTAATCACTGACCGCTCCTTGGTGCCGAAGACGCCGAGTGACTTCGCGCGCTCGAGCAGCTCGTCGAGGCCGGGCATCGGCTTCATCATCTGGACGCCATTTTCCTCGGCCTCCAGCCCCTTGTCGATCTTGATGAAGGGCACGACGCCGATGTCGATCAGCGCCCGCGGAGTCGGCTTGCCGGCGACGGTTCCGTCCATCGTCCGCTCAAACAGGATCGCACCAACGACCTTGCCGCTGGCGAAACAGGGGGAGTTGATGATCCGGGAGCGCATCTGGTGGATGAGGTCGAACATCTCCTCGTCGCTGGACCAGGCGCCCTCCTTGATCCCGTAGCCCGTCAAGGCCTTTGGCGTCGAGCCGCCCGACTGGTCGAGCGCGGCGATGAAGCCGTCGCCTTGCCGAATTTTCGCCGTCATTTCAGATTGGTTCATGACTACCCCTGTTGTTCCAAAGCGGCGACGCCAGGCAGCGTACGCCCTTCCATCCATTCGAGAAACGCTCCGCCCGCGGTCGACACGAAGGTGAAATCGTCCGCAACGCCAGCATGGTTGAGCGCGGCGACCGTGTCCCCGCCGCCCGCGACCGACACCAGCGAGCCCTCCTTGGTCAGCGCCGCCGCCGTCTTGGCGAGCGCGACCGTCGCCGCGTCGAAAGGCGGCGTCTCGAAAGCGCCGAGCGGGCCGTTCCACACCAGGGTGCGGCAGGTCTTGAGCACGTCGGCTAGCGCCTCGACCGCGGCCGGGCCGACGTCGAGGATCATCTCATCGGGCTGAACCTCGTGGACGTTGCAGGTGCGGACGCTCGGCGGGTTCGGCGCGAATTCCTTCGCCACGACCACATCGTAGGGCAAGTGGATCGTGCAGCCGGCCTGTTCGCCTCGTTCGAATATGCTTTCGGCCTCGCCGGTCAGTTCATGCTCGCACAGGCTTTTGCCGACATTGACGCCTCGCGCGGCGAGGAAGGTGTTGGCCATGCCGCCGCCGATGATCAGATGGTCGACCTTGGTCGCCAGATGCCCGAGCGCCGCGAGCTTGGTCGAAACCTTGGCGCCGCCGACCACTGCCGCGACCGGCCGCTCGGGCTCGCCTAGCGCGCGTTCGAGCGCATTGAGCTCCGCCTCCATCGCGCGGCCGGCATAGCTCGGCAGAAAATGGGTGATGCCCTCAGTCGAGGCGTGGGCGCGATGCGAGACCGAGAAAGCGTCATTGACGTAATAATCGCCGAGCGCGGCCATCCTCTTGGCCAGCTCCGGGTCGTTCTTCTCCTCGCCGAGGTGGAATCGGGTGTTCTCGAGCACGCCAATATTGCCAGGAAGCATGGTCGTCACCGCGCGCTCAGCTTCGGGACCCTGGCAGTCCTCGATGAAGCGCACAGATCGGCCGGTCAGGCGATGGATCGGGAGCACAAGCTGCGCCGTCGACATGTCGGGTCGGTTCTCGCCCTTGGGACGACCGAAGTGCGACAGCAGCAGGACGATCGCACCGCGGTCGCTCAACTCCAGCACCGTCGGGAGCATGGCGCGGAGCCGCGTGTCGTCGGTGACCCTGGCACCCTCCATCGGGACGTTGAGGTCGACCCGGACCAGCACCTTCTTGCCGGTCAGCTCCTCCTGCAGGTCGTCGAGGGTCTTGAAGCGGGTCACCTCGGCTAGAGCGCCGCCATGGCCGCGGCGGTGTCGACCATGCGGTTCGAGAAGCCCCATTCATTGTCGTACCAGCTCAACACGCGGACCAGCTTGCCTTCGATGACCGCGGTTTCGAGGCTGTCGACAGTCGAGCTGGCGGACGTGTGCATGAGGTCGATCGAGACCAACGGCTCGTCGGTGTAATCGAGGATGCCCTTGAGACGCTTGTTCTCCGAGGCGGCCTTGAGGATCTGGTTGACCTCGTCGCGGGTGGTGTCGCGCTTCGGCGTGAAGGTGAGGTCGATGAGGCTGACGTCGGGCACCGGCACGCGGATCGCCGAGCCGTCGAGCTTGCCTTTGAGCTCCGGAAGCACCTCGCCGACGGCGCGGGCAGCGCCAGTCGTCGTCGGGATCATCGACATGGCAGCAGCCCTGGCCCTGCGAAGATCGGGGTGGATCTGGTCGAGGATCTTCTGGTCGTTGGTATAGGCGTGGATCGTGGTCATTAGCCCCCGCTCGATCCCGAGCGTATCGTTCAATACCTTCGCGACCGGCGCCAGGCAGTTGGTCGTGCACGAGGCGTTGGAAACGATCTTGTGGTCGGTGGTCAGCTTGTCGTCGTTGACGCCATAGACGACGGTGAGGTCGACGCCCTTAGCCGGCGCCGAGATCAGGACGCGCTTCGCGCCAGCGTCAATGTGCTTCTGCGCACTCTCGCGGTCGGTGAAGAAGCCGGTGCATTCCAGCACGAGCTCAACGCCTTGCGCGCCGTGGGGAAGCCTGGACGGGTCTTTCTCGGCAGTTACGTGGATTCGCTTGCCGTCCACGACGATGTCATTGCCGTCAGCCTTCACGTCGCCGGGGAATTTGCCGTGAACGCTGTCGTGCTTGAACAGCCAGGCGTTGGCCTTGGCATCCGCGAGGTCGTTGACGCTAACCAGCTCGAGCCCGCAATCGGGCCGCTCGAGGATCGCGCGGGCGACCAGGCGGCCGATGCGGCCGAATCCGTTGATGGCGACTTTGGTCATTGGAATCCTCTTGTCCTCATGAAGTCGGTGATTCGGGTCGCGACCTTGTCGGGCGTCAGTCCGAAATAGTTATAAGCGTCTGCGGCAGGCGCCGAGACGCCGAAGCGGTCGATGCCGATGCGGAGGCCATGCAAGCCGGTGTAGCGCTCCCACCCAAAGGTCGTCCCGGCCTCGATCGACACGCGCAGGATCTCTTGATTGCTGACGTCGGGCAGGATGTCCTCGCGATAATCGGTGGGCTGGGCGTCGAAGCGCTCGGTGCAGGGCATGGAGACCACGTCGGTGCCGATACCCTGCGCTTCAAGCAGCGCCGCGGCGCCCAGCGCAATCTCGACTTCAGAACCCGTCGCAGCAATGATGACCTTGCGATTGTTATCGGCTGGTTTCAGCCGATACGCCCCGCGCGCGCAGAGATTTTCGTCAACCGCTTCGGTCCGCACCGGCGGCAGATTCTGCCGGGTCAGCGACAGGATCGACGGCTCCTCGCTCTGGAGCGCCAGCGCCCAGCATTCGGCAGTTTCGACGGCGTCGGCGGGGCGATAGACCTTGAGCTGCGGCATGGCGCGCAAGCTCTGCAGATGCTCGATCGGCTGGTGCGTCGGACCGTCCTCGCCAAGCCCGATCGAATCGTGGGTCATGACGTAGATGACCCGAGCCTTCTGCAGCGCGCTGAGACGGATCGCGGGCCGGGCATAGTCGGTGAAGACGAGGAACGTCCCGCCATAGGGAATCACGCCGCCGTGCAGCGCCATGCCGTTCATTGCCGCGGCCATGCCAAACTCGCGGATGCCGTAATAGATGTAGCGGCCGCCGTAATTGTCTGCCGTCAAAGGCTCGAGGGCCCTGGTCTTGGTGTTGTTCGAACCCGTGAGGTCGGCCGATCCGCCGATCGTCGCCGGGATTGCGGCGTTGATCGCCTCCAGTGCCATTTCGGACGCCTTGCGGGTGGCGACCGGCTTCAGCTCATCCTTGAACAGCTTGTCGAGATAGGCGTGCAGCCAAGCGTCGCTGACCTTGCCGTTCAGCCGAGCGAGGAACTCGTCCTTGCGGCCGCTCTGCTCGAGCCGCTCGGTCCACAGCGCGTGGTCGATCGCGCCGCGTTTCCCCGCCGCGCGCCAGGCGGTGAGCACGTCGTCGGGAACGCTGAACGGCTCGGAGTCGAGGCCCAGCCCAGTTTTGGCGGCGGCGACTTCGTCCTTGCCGAGCGCCGCCCCGTGGGTCGCCGCCGTGCCCTGCTTGTTGGGCGCACCGAAGCCGATGATCGTCCGGCAACGGATGAGGCTAGGCCGCGGATCGGCGAGCGCTTCCTCGATCGCCCGGCTGACATCGGCCGCGTCGAGGCCGTAACACTCGGTCGTGTGCCATTTCGCCGACTGGTGCCGCGCGATGACGTCCTCGTTACGCGAAAGGTCGGTCGAGCCGTCGATGGTGATGCTGTTGTCGTCCCACAGCACGATCAGCCGGCCGAGCTTCAGATGACCCGCAAGCCCCGCG
>JAXDPR010000291.1:0-5455 GCA_034668265.1 Sphingomonadales bacterium | reverse complement strand
CGGGCGATTGCCCGCCGCTTCGAGGACCTTGGTGTAGAGGCGAAACTGCCGGTCGCGACCGGGCAGCGTCGCCGAGACGAGGACCTGGAATTCGGTCCGGAACAGGCCGATACCTTCCGCGCCGGTCATCGGCAGCGACACGGCATCTTCGGCAAGCCCGGCATTGACCATGATGCTGCAGCGAACGCCGTCGATCGTCTGCGCGGGCAGGTTCCTGCTCGCCGCGAACTCGGCGCGACGCTTCTGGCTCAGCGTCATGCGATGCTCGAAACCGGACAATAGCTGCCGGTTGGGGCGGATGATGACGCTGCCGTTGTCGCCGTCGACGAGGATCGTCTCGCCGTCCTCGACGCTGTGGCGAATGTCGTGCAGCCGTCCGATCACCGGAACGCCGATGGCTCGGGCCACGATCGTCATGTGCGAGGTGAGCGAGCCTTCCTCGAGCAGCACGGCCTTAAGGCGGCGGCGGTCGTATTCGAGCAGCTCGGCCGGCCCGAGATTGCGCGCGATCAGCACTGCGTCCCTCGCGAGCCCGGTTTGCGCGGCGGTGCCCATCCTCCCCGAAACGATGCGCAGAAGGCGGTTGGACAGGTCTTCGAGGTCGTGCATCCGCTCCTGAAGCAGCGGGTCATCGATTTCGCGCATCCGCGCCCGGGTGCGCTGCTGGACCCGCTCGATCGCCGCTTCGGCGGTGAGGCCGCTGTCGATCGCCGCGTTGATCCGCCGCGACCAACCCTCGTCATAGGCGAACATCCGGTAAGTCTCGAGGATCTCTTGATGCTCGCCGGTGGTCCCGAACTCGGCCTCGCGCGCCATGTTGTCGATCTGCTCGCGCATCTTGCGGAACGCGGCGTAGACGCGCTCGCGCTCGGCCTCGGTATCGTCGGCGACCGTATGCTCGACGACCACGCGCGGCTCGTGGAACACGGCTTCGCCCTTGGCCATGCCGGCGACCAGACGAAGACCTGAAAGACGCAAGGGGCCGGCGCTGCGCAGCCGGCTCCGGCGCGAGCCGTCGGTCAGCCGGGCGGCGGCGATCATCTCCGACAGCACCATTGCCACGGTCTGCAGCGCCTCGATCTCGACATCCTCATAGCGGCGCGGGTCGGCGTGCTGCACGGCGAGCACGCCGATCGGGCTTTCCAGGCGGACGATCGGCACTCCGGCGAAGCTGTGGTAGCGCTCCTCGCCGGTCTCGGGCTTGTAGATGTACGCCGGATGATCGGCGGCCTCGGCCAGGTTGAGGACGCGGCCCTCGGCGGCAATTGTTCCGACCAAGCCCTCGCCCATGTGCAGCCGGGTCACGTGGACGGCTTCCTTGCGCAGGCCGTGGGTGGCGAACAGTTCGAGATTATTCTCGCGCAGCAAATAGATGGAGCAGACATCGCTATCCATCTTGCCGGCGATGAGGTCGACGACCTTGTCGAGTTTCGCTTGGGCCGAACCGCGGCCGGCCATGATCTCGTGGAGGCCGGTCAGTATCTCGCGGGCGGAGGTGGCGGCGCTGAGCGGCATAAGCGCCGGGCTATCAGATGCGCCGCTATCGTGTCACGCACAGGAATGGTGCCAGCGCACTCAACGGTACCAGCCCGCGACCGACATCCACTTGGCTTCGCTCTTCATTCGGTGGAGCGTTTCTGCGGACAGCATCTCGTCGAACCAAACCCCGCATCTGTCGTCGGAACGCCAGGCAACCGTTGCGAGGCCGTCGAACGGGCCGATGACGACGAGCACGTCTTCGCCAGGCGAAGGCATGTCACGGCCGTCAAGCCGCGCGCCCTCGGCGGACAGATCGGAAACGATGATTGAGCGCGACCGGCCGAGCCCAAATGCCGAGCCGGCGAGGACGACCGGCTCCCGCTCCGAGGCGCGGCGGCAGGTCGGGGAGTGACTTGCGTCCATGGTCCGCCTTGTCTCACCGGGTAGCCTCGTCACGAAGAGCTGATCTGCGACTGTGCCGTCGCGAGACGGTTCCCGTGGTCAGCGGATGACGAGCAACTCAACCGATCCGGGTAGGATCGGAGGGCGACCGCCGCCAGCGGGCGGCGGGCCGAACTTGGCCGCGATCAAATAGACGCTGCCGGTAGACGGATCGACCGCGCCGGTGCGCGCGCCGACCTCGGTCTGGACGGTGGCGATCTTGCGCGGAAGCGGTCCGCTGGTGTCGATCACGGCGAGCGTTCCGTCGCCGCCGCTCGGGATGTAGGCGCGATGGCGCGCGTCATCCGCGAAGGCTCCATCCGGGCGTGGCCCGATCGGAATGTCACCGAGAAGTTTGAGGTCGCTCGCGCGAATGAGCTTGGCGATGCCATTGCCGCACGCCGAAAGGAGGATGCCGGAATTGACGTAAGCGAGGCCGGTCGGATGCTGACAATTGTCTAGCATTGCCGTGCGCATCACAGCTTTCCTTGCAATATCGACTTCGGCGATTTCGCCCTTGTCCGACAGGTTCACAAACAAGTGCCCGCGGCCGTCGAGGGCCGCGAACTCGAGTCCGCTGCCAAGGCTGATCTTGCCGACAGCCTTGCCGGCCGCGGGATCGACGACGTTGATCGTGCCCGAATCGCCGTTCATCACCCAGACCGTGCGCGTTTTCGGCTCGTAGATCGTCGCATCCGCGTCCGGGTCCGTCTTGACCTCGGCAGTGACATTCCCGGAGACACGGTTGAACACCAGCGCGGAACCGGCCGCTTCGGTTGCGACCGCCAATTGCGTGCCGGGAACGACCGACACGCCATGGAAGCGCGTGCCGCTGACCAGTCGCGGAGTGACGGTTCCGGTTACGGTGTCGACCGCGTCGACGCCGTCGGTTCGTCCAATCAGAACGCGATGGCTTTCCGGATCGACGGTCAGGATGTCCCAGCCGCCGTCATGAAGCGGAATCCTCTGGGCGACGCTCGGGGCGGCAGGCGGCGCGGCGGCGAGCAGGAAGGCGGCGGAAAACGCGAGCAATATGGACTTCATGGGTGACCCTTTCGCGGTCCACCCTTTTCCACGCGGCGGATCGCCCGCCAAATGAATTCTCCGCCGGTTCTTAGCCGCGGCTCTCGAGCGCGGCGGCGGCTTCGTCGACCAGCTCCTCGATGATCGCCGCGACCGGCTCCTCGCGATTGACCATGCCGACCGACTGACCGGCCATCACCGAGCCCGATTCGACGTCGCCGTCGATCACCGCTCGGCGCAGGGCGCCCGCCCAATAATGTTCAATCTGCAGCTGCGCTTCAGCCATTTCGATCGCGCCTTCGTCGAGCTTCTGCGCAACCTCGCGCTGCTTGGCGGCGAAGTTGACCATTTCCTGGTTCTTGAGCGCGCGCACCGGAATGACTGGCAGGCGCGGGTCGATCTGAACGCTAGGGATCGCGTCCCGAGCGGAGGCGCGGATGAACGCCTTCTTGAAGTTGGGGTGAGCGATGCATTCGTTGGCGCAGACAAAGCGCGTGCCGAGCTGGACGCCGACAGCGCCCATTTCGAGGTAGGCGGCGACCGCCTCCCCGCGACCGATGCCGCCGGCGACGAACACCGGGATGTCCTTGCTGACGTTGGGCAGGATCTCCTGCGCCAGCACCGAGGTCGAGACCGGGCCGATATGGCCGCCGGCCTCCATGCCCTCGATCACCAGCGCGTCGGCCCCTGATCGCATCAGCTTCTTGGCGAGGCTAAGCGCGGGCGAAAAGGCCACAAGCTTGGCGCCGCTCGCCTTGATCCGGTCGATCGCCCCGCCCGGCGGAAGGCCGCCAGCGAGGACGACGTGGGTGGTCTGATGCCTGGCGCAGACGTCGATCAACTCTGACAGCTGCGGATGCATCGTGATGAGGTTGACGCCGAAGGGGCGGTCGGTGCGCTTTTTCGTCTCGGCAATCTCGGTGTCGAGCAGCTCCGGACTCATCGCCCCGCAGGCGATCACGCCGAAGCCTCCGGCGTTGGAAATGGCCGAGACGAGGTGCCGCTCGGAAATCCAGCTCATCGCGCCGCCCATGATCGCGGTCTCGCAACCGAGGAACTCGGTGCCGCGGTGCATCAATTCCTTGAGGCGCTCATGGCCGACTGATGCGTGGACCGCTCGGGGCTCGGCAATCAGTCCCTCTCCGCTCATGCCGCTTGCTCCTGCGCGTCGAGGCCGAACGCCGTGTGAAGCACCCTGACAGCAAGCTCGGTATATTCCTCCGGCAGCAGCACCGAGACTTTGATCTCTGACGTCGAGATGGCAAGTATGTTGATGCCGCGCTCGGCCAGCGTCTCGAACATCGTCGCGGCAATGCCCGCGTTGGAGCGCATGCCGATTCCGACCGCGCTCACCTTTACGACATCGGTGTCGGTCACGATCCGGTCGAAGCCGATCGCGGCTTTCGCTTTTTCGAGCTCGGCGACGGCATGCGCAAGCGAGCCGGTGGGAACGGTGAAGGTGAGGTCGCTGGGCGCGCCAGTCCCGGCGCCGCTCTGGACGATCATGTCGACGTTGACGCTGGCCTTGGCCAACGGGGCGAAGATTGCCGCTACCGTCCCGGCCTTGTCGGGCAGGCCGGTCAGCGTCACCCGCGCCTCGTTCTTGTCGTGGGCGATGCCCGTGACGAGCTGCTTCTCCATGTTGAGATCCTCGATTCTGTCGTCGGAGACGATGAGCGTCCCGGGCCTGTCCTCGAACGATGAAAGCACCTGCAGCGCCATGTTGTAGCGCATGGCGAGGCCGACCGAACGGGTCTGGAGGACTTTTGCGCCCACCGACGCCAGCTCGAGCATTTCCTCGTAGGTGATGGCACTGAGCTTCCTGGCGCGAGGCACGATGCGCGGGTCGGTCGTGAAGACCCCCTCGACGTCGGTGTAAATGTCGCAGCGGTCGGCCTTGACGGCGACGGCCAGCGCTACCGCGGACGTGTCCGATCCGCCGCGGCCGAGCGTCGCGACGTCACCTTCAGCAGTGATTCCCTGGAACCCCGGGATGACCGCGATTCCGCCTTTCGCGAACACATTCTCGATTATCTGGGCGTCGATATGATCGATCAGCGCCGAGCTGTGGCCGGACGCGCGGATCGGCAGCTGCCAGCCCATGTAGGAACGGGCGTTCAGGCCCATGCCCGACAAAGTGATGGCGAGCAGGCCCGCGGTAACCTGCTCTCCGGACGCGACGACCACATCATATTCGCGCGGGTCGTATAGCGGTGCGGCTTCCTTGCACATCTGCACGAGCCGGTCGGTTTCTCCCGCCATGGCGGAGACCACGACCGCCACGTCGTTGCCGCGATCGGCTTCACGCTTAACCAGCCCGGCGACATGGCGGATGCGCTCGATGCCCGCCATCGACGTCCCGCCGAATTTCATCACGCTGCGTTCTTTTGGGCGCGCCATTCGGGCGCGGCTTTAGCCGCTGGCCGCGTCGGCGCAACCGCCCAGCCAATCCGGGACCCGGTCGGCTGCAATCAATGCCTCGACCTCCCTGCGTGGGCGGACGTCGGCCCAG
>JAXDPR010000290.1:0-2771 GCA_034668265.1 Sphingomonadales bacterium | reverse complement strand
CGCAGGAGGGTGAGGAGGTCATCAAGGCGTTCCTCGCCAGCCATGGCGACTTCGCTTTGGCCGAAGCGCCCAATCTTCCTTCGTTCGTGCCCATCGCTCCCGAAGGCTCGGCCCGAATCCTGCCCGGGTTGCTCGAATCCGAAGGGGGGCTCGACGGCTTCTTCATGACGCGCCTTGTCCGCACCGGTTAAACCCGCTTAATCGTTCCCGTGCCAATCATCGCGCCTTCCATCCTGTCGGCCGACTTCGCCAAGCTCGGCGAGGAAGTGCGCGCGATCGACGAGGCTGGAGCCGACTGGATCCACATCGACGTCATGGACGGCCATTTCGTGCCCAACCTGACCATCGGCCCGGGGGTGGTGAAGGCGCTTCGGCCGCACACGGCCAGGCCGTTCGACGTCCATTTGATGATCTCGCCGGTCGACAACTTCCTCGACGCCTTCGCCGAGGCCGGCGCCGATATCATCACCGTCCATCCCGAGGCGGGGCCGCACCTTCATCGCACCGTCCAGCGCATCAAGGCGCTGGGCAAGAAGGCCGGCGTGTCGCTCAATCCCGCGACCCCGGCCAAGGCGCTCGACTATGTTCTCGAAGATCTCGACCTCGTCCTGGTGATGACAGTGAACCCGGGCTTCGGCGGCCAGAAGTTCATCACCGGCCAGCTTGCCAAGATCGAGGCGATTGCCAACCGAATCGCCAAGCAGAGCCTGAAGGTCGAGCTGGAAGTCGACGGCGGCATTGATGCCGAGACGGCCCGAGAAGCAGTCGGCGCCGGAGCGACCGCGCTGGTTGCGGGCACCGCCGCGTTCCGCGGTGGCCCCAGCGCCTATGCCGGCAACATCAAGGCCCTCAGGGGCGGCGGGTGAGCGAGGACGGGTCGGCCGCCGAGCGCGCCGTCGTCAGCAAGCTTGCCCGGGGCTCCTTCCTGTCGCGGCTGAGGCCGTCGAAGCAGCCGCTCAAGCTCGTCGCCGTTCCGCGCGACCATGTCCGCGGCGAACGCACGCGCGGCGATGCCTTGCTCGCCGGCCGCTTTGCCGTCGGCAGCGAGACCTTGCCGCTCAAGGATCTCGATTTTGCCGCTGTCGGCGCGTCCGGCCCGTTGCCCGAACAACTCCAGGGTTTTTCGTGGCTCCGCGACCTCGCCGCCGCGGCCTCGCGCGAGAAGGGCGCTCGGCTGGCCGAAGCCGTTGTCGGCCGCTGGTTGCTCGCGCATGGCACCCGAGTTGACGAGGCCTGGGCGCCGCACCTGTGGGGCGAGCGAATCCTCTTCTGGACCGCATATGCACCCTACATCCTGTCGAGCGGCGACAGCGGCTATCGCTCGGCGTTGCTCAACACGCTCGCGCGCGGTGCTCGCCATGTCGACTCGACCGCCGACCGGGCCCGCCCGGGACTCGACCGGGTGACGGCCTGGTGCGGAGTCGTCGCTGCCGGGCTGTTGGTCCAGGGGGGCGTGCCGCGCGTCGCGCGAGGCGAGGCGGGACTCGCCCGGGCGCTCGCCTCGGCGCAGTTCGATGACGGCGGCCTCATCAGCCGCTCCCCTCAGGAGCAAGTGCAGCTGGTCGACCGCTTCGGCCTGCTGCGCGCCTGCTATCTCGCTGCCAGGCAAGTCATGCCCGAGGGGATCGAGGCGGCCGCGCAAGCTTCGCTCGCCGCGCTGCACGGGATCATGATGGGCGACGGCGCTTTGTCGAGTTGGCAGGGCTGCGGGCCCGGCGAGGCCGCTCGCCTCACCGCTTTGATCGACGGCTGCGGGCTGCGCGCCCGCCCGCTTCGGCAGGCGCGCGGCTGGGGCTATCAGCGGATGTCGGCGCTCGGCACCGTTCTCGTTCTCGACGCCGCTCCGCCGCCGCCGCAGAAAATGGCCGAGCACAGCGCGGCTTCGACCCTCGCTTTCGAACTTTCCGATGGATCACAACGGCTTGTCGTCAATTGCGGCGGCCCCGGAGCTCTTCCGACCGATCTGTCTCACGAGCTGGTCGAAGGCCTCCGCACCACCGCTGCTCACAGCACGCTCGTGCTCGCCGACACCAACTCCACCAACATCCTTGCCGACGGGTCCCTCGGAAAGGGCGTCGAGGATGTCACCATCGAGCGCAGCGACGACAATGACGCGAGCCGGCTCGAAGCGAGCCACGACGGCTATGTCCGCGCCTTTGGAATGATCCACAAGCGCAGCCTGATGCTGGGCAATGACGGCAAGGAGCTGCGCGGCGCCGACCAGCTCCAGCCCAAGGGCCGCAAGAAGGTCCGCGACGCGGTGCCCTACGCAGTCCGCTTCCACCTCGCGACGGGAGTCGAGGCGACGATTACCGCCGACGGAATGGGCGCGATCCTTCGGTCGAAAGGCGCGCCTCCGTGGAACTTTCGCTGCCGGGGCGGCAATTTGGCGCTTGAGGAGAGCATCTGGATCGATGGGCGCGGCGGCGCACACAGCGTCATCCAGCTTGTCATCGTGGGCGAAGTTTCGGCATTGGGCGGCGACATCGGCTGGACCTTCCGCCGCGCCAGCTAGACCCAAGAGGAATAGGCATGACCGATCTCGTCCCCGTTCGCCGGGCATTGATTTCGCTTTCCGACAAGACCGGTCTCGAGGAGCTTGCGGTCGGGCTGTCGAGGTACGGCGTCGAGATTGTCTCGACCGGCGGGACGGCGGCGAAGCTGCGTCAGGCAGGGGCCGACGTGCGCGACATCTCAGATCTCACGGGCTTCCCCGAAATGATGGACGGCCGGGTCAAGACGCTTCACCCCAAGGTGCATGGCGGCCTCTT
>JAXDPR010000289.1:0-3691 GCA_034668265.1 Sphingomonadales bacterium | reverse complement strand
TCCATGACCTGCGCCTGCGCGGGGGTCGCAAAGAGGCTCGCGGCAACCGCGAGGGCTGCCGCGCTGAGGCCAAGCCTTATACGATCTGGTGCTGCCACACGCGGCAGCTTGAATTCAGACAACAATTTCCCCCACCCCGGGCTTCAAAGCCCCTTTTTGCACTTGGCGGAGGTTGGGGCGAGATAGTTAATATTTGTTTACGATAGAGCGATTTCGGACGCCGACAGACGCACGTTCTCCCGAGAGGAAACTGTGGATAAACCGTTCGTCGCGCCACAGGCTCCGTTTAACGCCAAGTAAACGGAGCGTTGCGCCCGCCGGCGGCTTCGTTGCCGCAGCCCGCAGGCTGCGATAGACCGATCCCGTCGAGACGGACCGCAACTTCTTGCCGGGAGGGGATTAATCGTACGTCCAGTAATCCTGTGCGGCGGCGCCGGGACCCGCCTGTGGCCGGTCTCGCGGCAGCTGTTCCCCAAGCAGCTTTTGCCGCTGATGGGCGACCAATCCTTGCTCCAGCAGACCGCGAAACGGCTACCGGCCGCCATGTTCGAGCCGGCGGTCGTGGTCAGCGGCGAAGATCAGCGCTTCTTCATCAAGCGCCAGCTCGAGGCCGCCGGAGCGCCGGTCGAAGCCATCCTGCTCGAGCCCGTCGCGCGAAACACGTCGGCGGCTGCAGCCCTCGCGGCGGCCTGGCTCCAGGCGCGCGGGGGCGATGAACTGATGCTCGTCATGCCTTCGGACCATGTGATCGCGGACGCCGACGCGTTCATGGCCGCGGTGAAGACCGCAATCCCGCACGCCGAGAAAGGCGCAATCGTCACCTTCGGCGCCAGGCCGACCGAACCGAACACCCAGTTCGGCTATATCGAAGGGGACACCGCCCGCTCCTTCCCCGACGGCGCCGCGCCGATTGCCCGGTTCGTCGAGAAGCCCGACCCGGAGACCGCTGCGGAATATGCCCAAAGCGGCCGCTTCTTCTGGAATTCGGGCATTTTCCTGATGAAGGCGGCGACTTTGCTCGACGAAATGCGCGAGTTCCTGCCCGACAGCCTCGACGCGATCGTCAGCGCAGTCGGCGACGCCACGCTCGACGGCCTGTTCGTCCGGCCCGAGGCCGAGGCATTCGGCAAGGCGCAGAACATCTCGATCGACCATGGCGTGATGGAAAAGACGACGCGCGGGGTCGTCGTTCCGGTCGAGATGCAATGGTCCGATGTCGGCGCGTGGGACGCGGTATGGAAGCTCAGCGCCAAGGACAGCGCCGGCAACGCCACCTCCGGCGACGTCGTCGCCGTCGACACCCGCAACTCCCTGCTGCGCGCCGACGGCCAGGCGATGATCGCCGCGATCGGACTCGACAAGATGGCGGTGATCGCGGTCCGCGACGCGGTGTTCGTGGCGCCCATGGAGCGCGTGGCCGACGTCAAGGATCTGGTCGAGAAGCTGAAGCGCGAGGAGCGCGATTGCGTAACTACGCCGCCCAAGGTCGCGCGTCCCTGGGGCTCCTACGAGACGATCGGCGACGGCGCGCGCTTCCAGGTGAAGCATATCATCGTCGACCCGGGCGAGACACTGTCGCTGCAGATGCACTTCCACCGCTCCGAACATTGGGTGGTGGTCCGCGGATCGGCGCAGGTCACGGTCGGCGACGCAGTCTCGATCCTCCAGGAAAACGAATCGACCTACATCCCGGCCGGAACCCGGCACCGCCTCGCCAATCCCGGCAAGGTGCCGCTGGAGCTGGTCGAGATCCAGTGCGGACCGTACCTGGGCGAAGACGACATCGTCCGCTTCGACGATCAATATGGCCGCGCGGAGAAAAAGCAGGACTAGGGTTCAATCGTTGCCGCAGCGGCCGACCCTGAGGATCTGGTAGGCGACGTCCTGCAACCTGGCGACGAGCGCTTGTTTGATGCCCAAATCGCGGGCCGCTTTCTCGTTCCGACCTAGCCTTCGCGGATCGGTCCGCGTGACGCTCCCGAAGATCGTCAGCGCTTCAAGGTAATAGCCCGCGGTCGAGGCGTGGTAATGATCGCTCGCCCACAAGTCGATTTGGCCCTTCGTTACACCGTCGTAGGGATTGGCATCGGCGATCCTCCGGGCAATTGCGCAATTGAACGCCGGGCCGACCGGAATCACGCGCGCGATCCCTGGAACGGCTTTGCGGGCTCGGTTGTCGGCCATCAGCAAGTCGAGCGCCATGCGCTCGACCGGCTGGCCTGACCAAGGCGTGCCCGGCGGAAAGGTTAGATCGGGCCGAGTCCAGGTCGCGACCAAGCTGATGTCGACCCTTGGGTTGCGATTTTGCAGCAGCTTCGTCAGCTCTCGCGCAGCGCTAATGGTGCGCTCCACGTTTCCAGGTTTGTCGGGGTCGAGCGTGCTATATTCCTGAAGAACGACGGCATCCCACGGGCGATCAATCGCCGCGCGGCGGTTGGCCAGATGCCATGTCAGCGTCTGTCCCGCCGCAGTCTCGAGCGACACTTGGTAGTGAAGTCCCGCTTCGTCGGAGAAGCGCTTGAACAGCGCCGGCACGCCGCCCATTCCATCGCCGTTCAAGTCGGTGACGCTATCCTTGCGGTAGGTCATCGCATCGGACATCGCGCCGAAAGTGAAGCTGTTGCCGATGAACAGGATCGAACGCGGGGGCGGATCGGCGACCGATACCGCCGCAGCGAGGAGCGCAATCACCTGTTATTCCTCGGTAGCTGCCAGACGCGGACGTAGTCGACCTCCATCCGCTGCGGCATGGCCGCATCATCGATCCCCTTCGCCCCCGCCCAGTTGCCGCCAATGGCCAGATTGAGGATCATGTGGAACGGCACGAAGTACGGCCACGCCGCCTTGCCGCCGGGCTGGTCGTTGAGGACACGCAGGATGCCTCGGCCGTCGACTCCGATGGTGATGGAGTCCGGCCGCCAGTCGAGCTGGTAGCGATGGAATGCGGTGCAGCTGGTCGGCACCGGCAGCTGAGCGCTGCGCTGAGTCTTCAGGACGTGATTGAACAACCCCGTGTGGAGCGTGGAGTAGATCAGGTTCGGTTCCGCGCCGACCTGCTCCATGATGTCGATTTCGCCATCATCGGGCCATTTCGTCATATGGGTCGGAAGCATCCAGATCGCTGGCCAGGTGCCGCGGGCGCAGGGTAGCTTCGCCCGGACCTCGTAGAAGCCGTAAGTCCATCCAGGCCCCGTCGAAACGATCCTCGCGGAAGTATATTGCTGGCCGCCCCAATCGGGAAAGCTAGCCGGATCGAGCGTTTCGTGAAGAGCGGAGATAACCAGCCGGCCATTTGCGATGCGAATGTTCTGCGGCCGCCCGGCCGAATAATATTGCTTCTCGGCGTTGAACCAACCGCGCTTGTTGAAGGCCGTATCGTAGTGCCATTTGCGAAGGTCGAGCGCCGGGCCATTGAACTCGTCGCGCCACACCAATTCCGCGTTCGCCGGCCTATGCATCGGGCCACGAAATGTGGCGTTGGTCACCGTGAAGGCCGACTGCGCCGCAAGCGCGAGAAAAAACGTGGGGACAAGCATGATCGGATCGGTCCTACCTGATCAGGGGATGGGTACAGCACTCGACACCGGTTCGGCGGTCGACGTTCGAGACCTGCGCGCCGCAAAGGCGAATAATGCGATGAAGGCATAGGCCGCGAGAGGGACTGCAAAGGCTGCTCCGAGACCGAAGTGGT
>JAXDPR010000288.1:0-2919 GCA_034668265.1 Sphingomonadales bacterium | reverse complement strand
TCCCCCACCAGCGCGGTCGTCAGCCCGGCCGCTTCTGCTTCGAACGTGCTGCCCGAGGCGCCGCGAAGCCCGACCACGACGTCGATTCCGCTGTCGTGAAGATTGAGCGCCTGGGCCCGGCCCTGGTTGCCGTAGCCGAGGATGGCGACGCGCTTGCCGGCAAGCGGTGCGGGGTCGATGTCGGAGTCACGGATCAGGTCCATTCGCGCGGCCCCTAGCTATTCGCCTGAACAAGAGCCAGCGCTTCGCCCAGGCGATCGACGTCGAGTGCCTCCTTAAAGCGCGGCCACGAGGGCGGCGGCTGGTGCGCGAACCAGGTATATTGCCGCTTGGCGTAGCGCCGCGTCGCCTGCCGGCCCGCGGCAACCGCCTCGTCGAGCGTGGCATTGCCGAGCAAATATGCCGAAAGCTCGCGCACCCCGATCGCGCGCATCACGGGGAGGTTGGGGTTGAGCTTGCGGGCGAGCAGCGCCTCGATTTCGGTCACCGCGCCTTCGTCGATCATTCGCGCGAAGCGGTCGTCGCACCGCGCATAAAGCCACTTGCGCGGCGGGAGCAGGACCAGCGGGCGAAGCTCGACGGAGTCCGCAATCCCTCCCTCGCGCTGCTCCTGCCACTCGCCGATCGTCCTGCCGGACGAGAGGATGACCTCGAGCGCCCGGTTGACCCGAGCCGCGTCGGCCGGCGTGATCCGCGCTGCCGCTGCGGGGTCAAACGTCCGGAGCTTTAGATAATTGTCGGCGACATCGGCTTCACGGACCCGCGCGCGGACGTCCGGGTCGATCGCCGGGACCGGCGCAATCCCGTCGAGCAACGTCCGGAGATAGAGCCCGGTCCCGCCGACCAGGATAGGCGTCCGGCCGCGCGCATGAACCTCGGCGATTTCCTGCTGGGCCATGGCCGCCCAGTCTGCGGCCGAGCAGGGCAGGGCGCCGTCGCGAACGCCGTACAGCCGGTGCTCTGCCCGCGCGAGCTCCGTTTCACTCGGGGAAGCGCTGAGAATCTTCAGGTCGCGGTAGATTTGCGCGCTGTCGGCGTTGACGATGACGCCATGGATTTGCTGAGCAAGAGTCAAGGCCAGCGCCGACTTGCCACTGGCGGTCGGCCCGGCGATGACGGCAAGCGGAGGTTTGGACGATGGCATGGGCGTAGCGACGCTGATAGCAGCGGGACGGCTCGATGACAGGCTGGTCGACCGCGCGCTCGGCCTGCTGCGCGAGCTCGACCCGACGGCGGCCTTCATCGGCTGGATCGACGAAGGCGATTCAGCGGACCTCCGCTTCTCGGGCAAAGCCAGGGAGGCGCGCTGGGTGCTCGATGGCCTCGAGGGTGTCGACATCGTGGTCCAACCCGACGAGCCCCGCTGGAAGCGGCTGCTCGTCGCGGACATGGATTCGACCATCATCGGCCAGGAATGCATCGACGAGCTCGCCGATTATGCCGGCCTGAAGGACAAGGTCGCGCGAATCACCGAGCGGGCGATGCAGGGCGAGCTCGATTTTCCCGGTGCGCTCCGGGAGCGGGTGAGGTTGCTCGCCGGCCTCGACGAGCGCGAGCTCAAGCGCTGCCTCGACGAGCGCGTTCGGGTAACCGCCGGTGCGGAGACGCTCGTCCAGACCATGCGCGCGGGCGGAGCCAGCTGCTTATTGGTCTCGGGCGGGTTCCTGTCCTTCGCCGAGCCGGTTGCGCGCACCGTCGGTTTCGACCGCGTCCGCGCCAACCGGCTGGTCTTCGCCGGCGGCAAGCTGTCCGGCGAGGTCGGCGACCCGATCGTCGATGCGATGACCAAGCGCGAGGCGCTCATCGAAACGCGCGACCTGCTCGGCCTCAAGCCCGAAGACGTGCTGGCGATCGGCGATGGGGCGAACGACAAGCTGATGGTCGAGGAAGCGGGCCTGGGAATCGCCTTCCGCGCCAAGCCGGCGCTGGTCGAAGTCGCTGACGGCGAGCTTCGCCATCACGGCCTCGACGCTTTGTTGTGGGTTCAGGGCGTCAGCCGCCGCGACTGGTTTCGGCGCTAGCTACTTCGCGGGGACCGGGAAGCACGACACTCCGGTTGAGCTGCACGCTGCGGCGGCGGCAGCCTTGCTCGCGAACGGGCCGACCTGGAGCCGCGTGACCGCGCCGCCGGCGATATAATAAGGACTCCGGCCGGCGAGCGCGGGCTTGCCCGATACGCGCTGATACAGCGCCTCGGCAGCGCCGCGCTGCGAGAAGGCGCCGAGCTGGATTCGCCAGCCGCCAGTCGCTGGATTCGCCGGTGCAGGCACTGACTTGGGAACGGGGGCCTTGGCGATAGGGGCCTTGGCGACAGCGGTCTTTGCTGCCGCGACCTTCACCGGCTTCGGTTTGCTTGGCACGGGAGAGCCGGCCGGCACGGATCGCGCAAGGGCGGCACCCTTCTGGCGGTCGGCGGCGGTCATCAGCTGGTCGAGCTGGGCCAGCGTTTCCTGCGCCGGCTGCAGTCCCAGCGACGCGGCACGGCTGACAAAGGCATAGCCGAGGATGCGGTCCTGCGTGACGCCGTCCCCGTTGTAGAGCGCGGTCCCATAAACCAGCAGTGCGCGCGGCTCGCCCTGGTCCGCGGCCTGCTTGAGCCACTTAAGGCCTCCGGTGCGGTCGCCGTTCTGGAAGATCAGCAGCCCGAGGGTCGTCTGAGCGTCGAGATGGCCGCTCCGGGCCGCGCGCTCGAACCAGATCTTCGCTGCCGCCAGGTCGATCCGAACGCCGCGGCCGAGGCGATAGGCCTGGCCGAGGTTGAACTGCGCGTCGGCGTCGCCGGCCTCGGCCAATGGCCGCCAGATCGACACTGCGCCGGGATAATCGGCTCGCTGCCAGGCGTCGATTCCGGCCTTTACGGACTGCGCGGGAAGCGGCGCGGCCAGCGCCGCGACCAGCATTCCAACAACTAAGTATTTG
>JAXDPR010000287.1:0-2893 GCA_034668265.1 Sphingomonadales bacterium | reverse complement strand
TCTGAAAGCTGCCGTCGCGGTGCGCCAGCTGAAGATTGATGATGTTGGCGTGCTTGGTCCCGAGGATTCCCGACATGGTCCCGAGCGCTCCCGGGATGTCGCGGAGGATGACGGACAGGCGCGCCGCGCCTCGCGTACGAAATCGGCGAGGTTCGACTGACCGGTAATGACCGCGGTGAAGGTCTCGTCAACGGTCAGCGGAAGGCCTCGCGCCGCGGCAATGCGCAAAACGAGGACGACTGCCACCGCGAGCGCTGCAAACGCGGCAATCGGCAGGTCTTCGCGGCCCGCGCGTCGGGCGCGCGCAGCGGTGCTCAAATGCGCTCCACGCTGGAAACCGGCTCGGCGTCGCGAAGCGCCGCGATGATTCCGTGCAAGTGGGCGAGGTCGTGCACCTCGATGTCGAGGTGGAAGGTCTGGAAGCTTCCATCGCGGTGCACCAGCTGAAGATTGATGATGTTGGCGTGCTTGGTCCCGAGGATCCCCGACATCGTCCCGAGCGCTCCCGGGATGTCGCGGAGGATGACGGACAGGCGCGCCGCCCCGCCGTCCGAGCCTTCGCCCCAGGCGAGGTCGAGCCAGTCGGCGTCGATCCCGCTGGCGAGCGTGTCGCAGCCGATCACGTGGACTTCGATTTCCTCGTCCTCGCGGCGCAAGCCGACGATCCGGTCGCCGGGGATCGGGTGGCAGCATTGCGCGAGGTGATAGGCGACACCGGCGGTCAGGCCCTTGATCGAGATTGCCTTGCGCTGGCCGAGCGGCCGCGGCGCGACATCGCCGCCTGCCGACCCGGGCATCAGCGCTTCCATCAGCAATTCGTCGGTGACGCGCTTGCGGGCGATGGCGATCATCAGCTCGTCATCATTTTCGATCTTGAGCTTCTTGAGCGCGCGCTTCAGCGCATCCTTGCCGAGCTCGGCCGGCAGGCGCGCGATGATCTCGTCATAAATCTTGCGGCCGAGCTGGATGGTCTCGTCGCGCTCCTTGTGGCGGACGAAGCGGCGGACTCCGGCGCGCGCCTTGCCGGTGGCGACGAAGCGCAGCCAGCTCGGCTGCGGGTGCTGGGCCTCGGACGCGAGGATTTCGACCTGGTCGCCGTTCTCGAGCATGGTGCGCAGCGGCACCACGCGGCCGTTGACCTTGGCGCCGACGGTGCGATCGCCAAGGTCGGTGTGGACGGCGTAGGCGAAGTCGACCGGGGTCGCGCCCTTGGGCAGCTGGATCAGCTCACCCTTGGGCGTGAAGGCGAAGATGCGGTCCTGGTACATCGCCATCCGGGTATGCTCGAGCAGCTCCTCGGGGCTTTCCGCATGCTCGAGGATTTCCATCAGGTCATCGACCCACGGGATGGCGACGTCGTTCTTCGGCTTGCCTTCCTTGTAGGCCCAGTGGGCGGCAAGGCCGCGCTCGGCCTGCTCGTGCATTTCCCTCGACCGAATCTGGATTTCGATCCGCATCTTGGAATCGTGGATGACCGACGTGTGCAGCGAGCGATAGCCGTTGCGCTTCGGCGTCGAGATGTAATCCTTGAAACGGCCGGGAACCATCGGCCAGCGGCGATGGATCAGGCCGAGCGCGCGATACGCCTCCCCGACATCATCGACGATGATCCGAAAGGCCATCACGTCCGATAACTGCTCGAAGCTGATGTGCCGTTCGGCCATCTTCTTCCAGATTGAATAAGGGTGTTTCTGCCGGCCCAGGACCTCGGCGACGAGGCCGTTGTCGGCGAGATAGAGCTGGAGGCCGAGGCCGATGCGATTGACCAGGTCGCCGCCAGATTCGGTCAGCTGGTTCAGGCGGCGCGTGATCGAGGCGAAGGCGTCCGGCTCGAGTTCGCGAAATGCAAGCGTCTGCATCTCGGTCATCATCTCGTACATGCCGATGCGCTCGGCGAGCGGCGCATAGATGTCCATCGTCTCGCGCGCGATCCGGCGCCGCTTCTCCTCCGACGGGATATGATGGAGCGTGCGCATGTTGTGGAGCCGGTCAGCGAGCTTCACCAGAAGCACGCGGATGTCGTCGGACAGCGCAAGCAGGAACTTGCGGAGGTTCTCGGCCGCGCGCTCATTCTCCGACTGCGCCTCGATCTTGCTGAGCTTGGTCACGCCATCGACCAGGCGCGCGACGTCCTTGCCGAAATGTTTCTCGATCTCCTGCGGAGTCGCCAGCGTGTCCTCGATCGTGTCGTGGAGAATCGCGGTCGCGATCGTCTGGTCGTCGAGCCTGAGGTCGGTGAGGATCCCGGCGACCTCGATCGGGTGGCTGAAATAGGGGTCGCCCGACGCGCGCATCTGCGACCCATGGGCCTTCATCGAGAAGACGTACGCGCGGTTGATCAGTCCCTCGTCCGCATCGGGATCGTAGGATCGGACCTTCTCGACGAGTTCGTACTGTCTCAGCACCAGCCTAAGATGGGGCGATGCGGCGCTATTGTGCAAGCGCGAAGAGTTTACGGCGCCCGCGGGGAGGGGTCGCGGACGCCTTCAGTTGGGCAATTACCGCGCGGCGAGCCCCTTGCCGTTGTCGGCCTTGGCCGAAGCATTGCACTTGTCGAGCTCGACCGGAGTGAAGGCGCGGCCGTCGGCGAGGAAGCTGCCGACCTTGCCGGCGCGCCTGGCGAGCGACTGGCAGAGTACCGCGGGGCGGCTCTCGTCAGTCACGCCCTGGCAGGCATCGGCGCCGCAAGTCCACACAATGTCGCTGGCGATGATTCGCCCGCTCGCCGGCGTAGCGAGCTTGGCGGAATAAGTGGAAGCGGCCGCTGGCGCCGAAGCGGCGATCAGCGCGGAAAGAGTCAGGATCGGACGAAGCATCGCGTGTTCCCCATGGTTCAGTTGCGATTCACAACGGAATAGAATAATCCGTTTCGCTTGGCAACTGTTCTTTCGCG
>JAXDPR010000286.1:0-7509 GCA_034668265.1 Sphingomonadales bacterium | reverse complement strand
TTGCTCACTGGTTGGGCATTCAGCCGAGCGTGTCGCAAATGATCGCGGCGACGGCCGTCGGCGCGGTGATGAGCTATGGCGCCGTCAGCCTGCCGGGCGAGGTCAGCTATATCAGCTCGATCGCCCCGATCGCGATTGCGCTTGGCGTGCCGATCGCGCCTTTGGGCCTGCTCGTTGCCGTCGAGATGGTGCCGGACATCTTCCGGACAGTCGGCAACGTAACGCACGATGTTGCGCTTGTCGCAATCGTCGACAGGGACGCACGATCGGGCCCTGGAAAGCTGAACGCCAGCTGACCACCGTTTGTCGTTTCGCCCGCTGACGAACGGCCTTCGTCGGGCCGCAGACTATCCGTCGTCAGGCCATCGACACGAACGCGACCCCGTATCGATCAACAGGCATACGGACCCTGCGTCGCGGGCTCACCCTCAGAATCCCC
The DNA here is from genome assembly GCA_034668265.1 of Sphingomonadales bacterium. GTDB lineage: Bacteria > Pseudomonadota > Alphaproteobacteria > Sphingomonadales > Sphingomonadaceae > Sphingomicrobium. The sequence goes on along the minus strand of JAXDPR010000286.1, from coordinate 7,070 downwards.
AGCCGCCCGTGTCGCAAAAAAGGGAGACGACCATGTTGAAGACCCTTTCCGCGCTGGCCGCGCTTGTGGCCGCGTCGGCGATCGTGGTGCCGACGGTCAGCAATGCCCAGGACACAATGTCCGTCCGTGTGCACTATGGCGACCTCAACCTCGCCTCGGGCGATGGGCAGGGCAAGCTCAAGCAGCGTATTTCCTATGCCGCGAAATATGTCTGCGAGGGCGACCTCTCAAACATCGACGCCGTGACCGCCGTGTTCGCGTGCCGCGCCGATGCCGTTGCCGGTGCCCGGCCGGCGTACGAGGCAGCCGTGGCCGAGGCGACGCGCCACGGCACCGTCACAGTGCTCGAAAGCGCTTCCCTGATCGTCGCGAAGCCGTGACGTTCAGGACCGGCCGCCGCGACCGTCCCCAAGTGTCGCGGCGGCCGCTGTCCTTCGCCTAGCGGCCGGCTATTGTCCGCACCCTGTCCGTATAGAGCCGGCCGACAGGCTGCTCGGTCCCGTCTGCAAGCCGCGCGATCCATCGTCCCGACGGGTTGCGGGTGAAGCCGGCAATGAAGTCCTTGCGCACGATCGCCGAGCGGTGGAGCCGGACGAACAGTTCTGGATCCAACCCCTCCTCGAGCGCCGCCATCGAGTGGTGAATCAGCCAGCTGCGCCGTCCGACATGCAGCCGCATATAATCGCGCTCGGCTGATACCCGATCGACGTCGCGCGACGCGATCCGCACCAGGCCCGACAGGTCCGAGGCCCAGAATTCGTCGAGCCACTGCGAGGCCTTGCCCGCGGCCGGCTGGGCGCTGCGCTGCTGCAAATAGACGTGGGTGCGGTCGAGCGCGCGCTGGAGCCGAACAGGCTCGACCGGCTTCATCAGATAGTCGACTGCCTCGACCTCGAATGCAGCGACTGCGAACTGGTCGAACGCGGTGACGAAAACGACCGCCGGGGACGGGTGCTGTGCGGCGAGCGCACGAGCAACGCCGATCCCGTCTAGCCCGGGCATCGCAATGTCGAGCAGCAGCAAGTCAGGGTGCAGCGCCTCGGTCAGGTCGATCGCGCTGTCACCATCGCTCGCGGTGCCGACCAGCTGCGCTCCCTCGGCGCGCGCGAGCAGGAGCTGGAGCCGCTCTGCGGCGAGCGGTTCGTCATCCGCAATGAGCACCCGCAGGGGCTTAGTCTCGGTCATGGATTTCAACCGGAATGGTCAGCGCCACCTTGTATCCGCCTCCGGTCATCGGGCCGGACCGGCAGCTGGCGCGGCTCCCCCAGCGCGCCTCGAGGCGCTGGCAAACGTTCGCGAGCCCAAGCCCGGTGCCCTCGTGAGTGGCGGCCGGAAGCTCTTCCTTGCCCCCATGCTTCAGCCGGTTGCTGATCTCTAACGACATGCGATTGTCGGCAAGCCGGCGCGCGGCGATCCGCACGAGCACGGCCTTGCGACTTTTCGACACCCCATATTTGATCGCATTTTCGACGATCGGCTGGAGAAGCAGTGCCGGCAGGCGCGCGTGCTCAAGGTCGGGTGGAACGTCGATCTCGACCGTAAGGCGATCGGGGAAACGCGCCATCTCGATATCCAGGTAGAGCCGCTGAAGGTCGATCTCCTCGGCCAGGCTGACATCGGCGCTGGGATCGAGCGACAGGCTCGTTCGAAAGAAGGTCGACAAAGCGAGAAGCATGGTCTCGGCGCGGTCGGTCCGGCCGGTCATGATCAGCGACGAAAGCGAATTCAGCGTGTTGAACAGGAAGTGCGGGTTGACCTGGTAGCGCAGCGCGCGGACCTGCGCGGCCTGGGCGGCGCTTTCCGCATCGGCGAGGCGCCGTTGCGCGCCAAGGGCCTCAGCCTGCGCCTGGTTGGCAAGATAGAAGGCGCTCCAGGCGATGTAGAAGAATAGCCAGGTGACGGCGATATCGAGCGCGTAGCGAACCCGCTTCATCTTATCGAGCTCGCGGACCTTTGGCATGGTCAGGACCAGTGGCTCCTGCGCGGTGCGCTCGATCCGGATCTGGTTGCCCCGCTCGACGACGGTGAAGCCCTCGCGCGCCTGGAAGCGGAACTCCTCCTTGCTCTCGTGCATCATGTCTTCGATCATCACTAGGGTGGCCCCCATCGCCAGCGAGGCCAGGGCCGAGCTCACGCCGGCGATGATCGCCTTGCGGCGGATGCTTGAGCCGGTCGCAAAGGTGGTGATGGCAGCATAGATGAGGCCGGTGAGGAAGACGCCGATCCCGATCACCATCAGCTTGTTTTCAAGCGTGGTCCACGGGTCGCTTCCGAGGAACGCCCGGACAGCGACCGTCAGCGAATAAAAGCACCAGAAACCAACGATTGATTTGAGGGCAAACGGCCAGTCGGCAAACCGGGTCCGCGCCGTGGGCTGAGGCAACATGAGCATTGGTACCGTCATGTCCCAAAACTCCCCCCGCGCAAACCGCCCTCTGCCCATTGGCAGAACGACCGCCGCAGCCGGTCGAAACAGACGGACCGCGGAACGCCCGCGCCGCTCCACTCGTTTCCCGACCGCAATGTTAAGGCAAGGAGAGCCTGCTGTGAATTCAGCAAAGGAATCGGATACCGCACCGCCGACTGTGCACCCGGCGCCACCCGAGCGCGAGCTCGAGCGCAAGCTCAAGCTCAAGCCCGGGGACCCCGATGCCAAGGCCGACGTCGGCAGCGACGAATCGATGGATGCGTCCGATCCGTCGGCAGCAACGCAACCTGGCTCCTCCGACGAACCGGCGCCATCGTCGGGCTTTCCGGAAAATTCAGGCGAATAGTGACGGCTGCGATACAAAAATGCACCGCCGTTGCAAATAATCAACAATCCACAGTTTTCCCTAGTGCGGTCAATTTCTAGCCTAGACGCAGGGACTCCCCTCTGATTCAATCTGAACGGGGGGTGGGACTGTGGTTAATAAATGCGCAACTACTCGCGCCGCATGATCCCGCCTGTGGAAGAGGAGTCGGGTTCATGATTACGCGGACAAGTCAGCCGGCTAGCGGGGCCATGCTGATCTCCGAGATGAAGGAGTTCGCAGGCTTTGCGAAAGCGACGCAGCGGTACGTCCGCCGCTCGCTCGACGTAGCCTACGGCCGCCGCGACCCGATTGAATGCTGGGCCCGCGATGAAGGCGAAGCCGCCTCGATCCGCGCTCAGGCCCGCCTCTACAAGCAGCTCGATCATCTGCGCCTGCAGGTGCCGGACGACAGCGGCCTCGACATGATCGAGCCATTCGTCGGCATGCTCATCACCTTGAGCGCCTTCGACCTCGGCCAGGACCGCCTGCCGAACTTCGCGGCCTACCGTTTCCTCTATGAGCGCCTGATCGGCGCCGCCGCGCGCCCGTGGTTGCCGAGCGCTTTCTGCTCTGCCGCGGCGCTGCCGCACCTCCACCCGGACCGTCGCCGGACACTGCTCCAGTCGATCAGCGAGAGCGCCGCGACCGCGCCCGGTTGGTCGAGCCGCGAGCCGGTGTTCTGGCCGGAGTGGGTCGAGAAGGTCGACCTCAAGACCGCGGCCTAAGCCGGGACTTTCACCGAAGGAAAGATTTTCGCAAGCTGCCGGAGGCTGTCCTCGGCGTTCTTGTGATGCACGAACAGGACGCCGGCCGCTTCATAGGCGGCGCGATGGTTCTCGCGATCGTCAACCAGCACATCGCCGGCATGCATATGCTTGTGCTTGTCGCGGGCCATGCACGTGATGATCTCGACCCCCGGGAAATGCTCGGCGGCCCATTCGACCTTTTGCGGCGCCGCCCAGCGGCCGAGCGGCAGGCCGGTGAGGATCGTCGGATTGAGATGCTTGACGCCGTCGAACAGCAACCGCGCGTCGGGCATTTCCGGCAGCGTGCCGTAGAAATTCTTGGCCGAGGCCAACTGCTTCCAAAACGAGTTGCGGCCATGCTTCGCCTCATATTGGCGGATTGGCATCCCAAGCTGCCGGCGCGTGCCTTCATCGAAGTCGGCCAGGACTCCATCGGCGTCGAGGAACAGGCGCGGCTGCTCGTCCCTGGCCATCAAAACCGGGCCGGCTCCAGCGTGAGCGGCACGGGCGTGGCCACATACTGCCAGCCTTGCTCGCGCAGCACGTCGTTGCTCTCGCGCGCCTTGCGGCCCGGCCCGAGCGACCAGGTGATATCGTAGGTCGAGCCGTCCGGCCGGTCGGTGGTCCCGTCTAGCTCGACCACCAGGCACTCCAGGCTTTTCCCGTCGTCGGCGCGGCCGACAATCCTGGCTTCCGGCTTGCGCGGTATTGGCGTCGAGGGTGTTGCCCCGGTTCTCAAGGTCACGTGGTCAGCCACTATATTCTCATATTTCGGCTCGAAGATATGGAGCAACTGCTCGCGCTCATCGCGCTCCAGCTTCCAGCCCGTGACGGTGCCCGGCTTGGCCATGAACGACCAACCGTTTCAGGCCGCCGTGGTTTCAGCGAGCCTGTCCACGAGCGAGCGCGCGAAATCGATCAACGTGTCGTCTCGCGCGCCCATGATCAGGATTCGGTCGCCCGGGCGCGCCTCGTCGATCAGTGCGTCCGCGATGCTCGCCCGCGCGGGAATGTGATCGGCCTGCTTACCGCCTTTGGCGACCTCTTCGGCGAGCCAGTCCGACCCGCGCGCCTTGTCGACGGTCCCGCCCTGGTAGACCGGGTCGGGAAGGTAGAGCCGGTCGTCCGGCGCCATGCCGTCGGCGAGGCTTTCCGCCAAAGACTCGCCCATCTTGGCGAGCGGGCCATAGCCGTGCGGTTGGAACATGATCAGCAGCCGGCCGGGCTGCACGCGCATGGTCGCCAGCGTCGCCGCGATTTTGTCGGGGTTGTGGGCGAAATCGTCGATCACGGTGACTCCACCGGCTTCGCCCACGATTTCTAGCCGGCGCCTCAAACCCTCGAAGCGGGCCAGTGCGCCGACCGCATCTTCGACCCGGACGCCGAGTGCACGGGCGGCGGCGATCGCCGCGAGTGCGTTCGATGCATTGTGGCGGCCGGGAACGCCGAGCCGCACCTCATGTCGCGTGCCTTCGGCTTCAAGCCCAAAGCGGACGCCCTGCGGCTCCAGCTGAAGGTCCTTGCCCATGAAGTCGGCGCCCGGGCTGTCGAAGCCGTAGCCGATGAGCTTGTCGCTTGGCACGGTCTCTGACAGCGCGCGGGTCTCGGGATCGTCGAGGTTGACGACGGCCTTGCGCGACGCATTGAGGAAATGGCCAAACAGCTGCCTGAGCTCGTCCATCTCCTTATGGTCGAGGCTGATGTTGGTCAGCACCGCGACCTCGGGCCGGTAAAGCGCAATCGAGCCGTCGCTTTCGTCGACCTCGCTGACGAACAGCTCCGGGTCGCCGACCAAGGCGCTGGCGAACGGCGCGCTCGGAGTGACGAAATTCTTCATCACCGCACCGTTCATCACCGTCGGCTGGCGATGGCAGGCATGAAGGACCCAGCCGATCATCCCGGTGACCGTCGACTTGCCGCTGGTCCCGCCAATGGCGACGCTACGCTGCGCCGAGTTGAGCAGCCGGGCAAGGAACTCAGGACGGGTGAGGTGAGGGAGGCCCAGTTCCTTCGCGCGCACGACGTCCGGCACGGTCGACTCGACTGCCGCCGACGTGACGAGGGTCATGCCCGGCTCGAGGCCGGAGCCATCCTGCGGGAACAGCTGGATTCCGAGCGACCGCAGATAATCGAATTTGTGCGGCGTCCGCCCCGCGTCGAGCGAACGGTCGGAGCCGGCAACCCGGGCGCCCCCTGCGCGCACGATCGAGGCGAGCGGGAGCATCCCGCTGCCGCCGATGCCACTGAAGAAAATCGGAGAATCGATCATGGCCGCGGCCCTATTGGGTGCGGCGCGACTTGGCTAGCGGGACCGGAGCGGCGTGTGTGCGATGCAGCGTTGGCTATCTGCGGCAAGCTGCACGATCGGCCTCGATTGCTGCGTGCCGACTTGGCATTCTCGGCCCGTTCGGGGAGGGGATTTCGTGCAACCATTTCGCCTGATTTGGGCAGGCTTTGCCCTCATGTTCCTTGGCTCGGCCGCGTTAGCGCAGCAGGCGCCGCCCGACCCGTCGCCGCCTCCGGCCTATGTCCCGCCGGCGCCGCCGCCCTTCCCCAATTTCGGGGCCGCACCGTCCACCCGGCACCATCGCTCGGTTGCGACGCCCCGCCACGTCGTCAGCCGGCCTCACGCCGCTCCCAAGCGCTACCGCGCCGGGAAGAAAGCGACGCATTCCGCGAGTATCCGTCATCATCTGACTGCCAAGGAACGCCGCGCGGCGCGCCATGTGGCGAAGCTCGATCGTCATCGGACAGCCAAGGACAAGCATCATCATGCTAAGGATCGTCACGATCGGCGGCACGATACGAAGCTGCGCAAGCATCAGACCGCCAAGAGCAAGCATCAGGCCGCCAAGAGCAAGCATCAGGCCGCCACGGACAAGCGCCTAACTTCCAAGGGCAAGCTGCTAACAGCCAAGGTCAAACATCGGCCGCAGCGCGACGCGAAGCCGGACCGTCACAACAAGGCGAAGGACGGGCTCACGGCTCGAACCAAGGCCAAGGCGGTTCAGGATCGGCCGAAGACGAAGCAAAAGTCGAAGGCTCGCGACGCGAAGGCGGATCGTCATCCGAAATTGAAGGCCAAGTACGCCGCGGCGCCAAAGACCAAGGTGGTTCAAAAGGACAAGAAGACGTCGAAGGCCAAGGCGGTTCGCAAGGACCAGAAGACGTCAAAGCCCAAGGCTCAGGTCGCGAAGGCCAAGCGAAAGCACAAGCGCTGATCTCAGCCGCCATTGCGAACATCGGTCGGCTCCAGCCATAAGCGCGGCATGCGCATTGCCGTGGTCGCTCCCAGTTGCAGGCTGACCGAAGAAGCAGCCGAAGCCGTCCAGGCGGTCGTCGCCCGGCGTACCGATTGCGAGCTGGTTATCCACCCGCAATGCTTCCACTCCGACGGCCATTTCGCCGGACCTGACCAAGAGCGGCTCGCGGCGTTGCGCGAGGTGATGGCCGACGAAAGCTTCGACGCCGTCTGGTTCGCGCGCGGCGGCTATGGCTCCAACCGGATCGCCGAAGCAGCGATCGCCGG
>JAXDPR010000285.1:0-2745 GCA_034668265.1 Sphingomonadales bacterium | reverse complement strand
GCTCGGATCGGGCGAAGGACAACAGGCGCCTGGTCAGCGCGGCGGCGCGGGTCGCGCCTTCCATCGCATTGTTGAGGTGCATCATCACCTCGCGCCGCGGACCGTTGAGGCGGCGGAGCGCGAGGTCTATGCCGCCAACGACGACGGCGAGCATATTATTGAAGTCGTGGGCGATGCCGCCGGTCAGCTGGCCGACCGCCTCCATTTTCTGGACCTGGCGGAGCTGGGCCTCGGCCGCCTCGCGTTCGAACGCTTCGGCCTTCAGCGCCTGGTTCGCCTCCCATAGCTCCTGCGTGCGCTCGCGCACCGCCTGCTCGAGCTGCTCGGAGCGCTCGGCCTCGCTTTCGACCTGGCGCATCGCGGCGGCATTCTGGCGGAGCGCCTGGACCGCGATCACGCCGAGGAAAATCGCACCGACCCCGACGAGGACGCCGAGCCAGCTCAGGTAGTTGGTCAGCTGGTCCGCCTGGTCGGAGAAGATCTGGCTCTGCTGGATGCGGTTCGCTTGCGACTGCCGCTCAGCGCGGATGATCTCTTCCAGCGTGTTGTCGAGGGCCTGGCCCGTGCCGGACTTCGCCGAGGCATAGAAATAGCTGATCCCAGTATCGCCCTGCTTGGCCAAAGCGGCGCGGGCGGCAAGCGCCAGCTCATTGCCGTGGGTCTGGTAGAGCCGCTGGGCCTGGGCAACTCGCGCGAGCTGTTCGGGATTGTTGCGCTCCAGCACCTTGAGCTGGTCGATCTGGAACCCGGCAAGCTGCCAGGCGCTGGCGTAGATGTTGCCGCTGCCTTTTTCGTCCTCGTCCAGCGTAAAGCGGGCGAGCGCGGCGTCGGCGCGAGAGACGTTGGCGCTGACATTGCGGACGATCAATGCGACCTGGTTGGCCTGGCGCTCGGCGGCGAGCGCACGCTCGCGGGCGTCATTCGCGAACTTGACCGCAAAGACCATGGCGACGAGGACGAGCGCCGCGACGAGGCCGGCGGCTGCCGCACCACCGCGCCGCCAGTCGAACCGGACGGCCTCCCCATCCTCCATCATCGGATCAATGTAGTCCCGAGCGGCGGTGCGTGAAAGTCACGAAACGTAGAAGTTCCGCGATGACTCCTCAGCTTATGCAACCTGTTGCACGGCCCGCCGCAGCGAACATGCCCAAAATCTCGCCGACCTGCTCCTCGGTGTGGAGCGCGCAGAGCGAGCAACGCAGCAGGGTCATGCCCGCGGGCGTCGCCGGAGGGCGGGCGAGGTTGACGTAGAGACCCTCGTTCAAGAGCGCTTCCCACATCGCCGCGCCTTTCTCGAGGTCGGGCATGATGACAGCGATGATCGCCGACTGCGGCTCCCTGGTGCCGAGCTCGAAGCCGAGCTGACGCAGGCCGGCGTGGAGGCGCTTGCTATTCTCCCACAGGTGGGCGCGCTTGTCGGCGCTGTTCATCAGCTTGCGGATCGAGGTCGCGGCGGTGGCGACGACGCTGGGCGGTAGCGAGGCGGTGAAGACGTAGGGGCGGCAGACGAGGCGCAGGATCTCAAACTTCGGGTGGTTGGAGACGCAGAAGCCGCCGACGGTGCCGACCGACTTGGAGAAAGTGCCGATGATGAAGTCGACGTCATCGATGATGCCCTGCGCCTCGGCGACGCCGCGGCCATGTTCGCCGATGAAGCCCATGGAATGCGCTTCGTCGACCAGCACCATCGCGCCATTGGCCTTCGACACCGCGACCATCTCTTTCAGCGGGGCGATGTCGCCGAGCATCGAATAGACGCCTTCGAGGACGACCAGCTTGCCGGCGCCTTCGGGAATGCGCCGAAGCCTTTTTTCGAGCGCTTCGATGTCGTTATGGCGAAAGGGGACGATCTGCGCATTGCCGAGGGCGCAGCCGTCGTAGATCGACGCATGGCTGTCGATGTCGAGGACGACGTAATCGTCCTTGCCGGCGATGGTGGAAATGACGCCGAGGTTCGCCTGGTAGCCGGTCGAGAAGACCATCGCATGATCCATGGCGTAGAAGTCCTTGAGCGCCTGCTCGACCGCGCGGTGACCAGCATAGGTGCCGTTGAGGACGCGGCTGCCGGTGGTGCCGGAGCCGAACTCGTCGAGGGCTTTCTTGCCCGCCGCGATGACGTCCGGATCGAAAGTCATCCCCATGTAATTGTAGGTGCCGAGCAGGATCGTGCGCTTGCCGTTGCAGATCGCGACGGTCGGGCTTTCGACCCGCTCCATCACGAGGTTGAACGGGTCGGTGATGCCGGTCTTGAGCAGCGTGTCGCGCTGCTCGATGACGGGGTCGAATTTCGAGAAGAGGTCGGTCACGCCGAGACCGGTCACGATTTCAGCTTCTGAAGGGCATCGACGAGCTGGCCGACGGTCTCGATCTCGGCCTGTAGGTTCATCGAAATGAGGACGTCGAACTCATCCTCGACGTTGGCGACGAAGTCGAGCACGGTCAGGCTGTCCCACTCGAGGTCCTGGGCGAAGCGCGTGCTTTCGCTGACCGCGACGCCCTTCTTGTTGAAGGGCTCGATCATCTCGAGGGTCTTGGCGAGGGATTGCGTGCGGTCGGGCATGAGCAGTTCGTTAGTGGGCAGCCGGTGCTTAAGCAACGCAATGGGGCGCGAATGCGGCGCTCGTCGGGCGCGGAAGCCTTGCTTGTTCCAATGTCCGCAATGGGTGGAAAGCTGACGTTACCGGAATGACGGCAGCTTGCCGCAATCAGGAAGGAGTTCAGGAACGGGTGAGCCGTCCGGGGCGA
>JAXDPR010000284.1:0-4262 GCA_034668265.1 Sphingomonadales bacterium | reverse complement strand
TCTCGGATGACCGGCAATTCACCCCAGCTCGTTTGTTATGCGAGGGCAATTATCTGGTGCTGCGGCCATGACGAATAGCCTGCAGTTTGGCGGCTTGTACCTGCTGATGGCGGTGATGCTTGTCCTCGGCATGCTGATGACCCGTCGCGAGCGGGCGGCAAGACTGTTCACATACGGCCTGGCGTGGGCCGCCATCTTCGCCTCGGGATTCATTTTGTTCGCGTTCCGCGACAATTTCGGCTGGGTTGAGCAGCGCCTCCGTGCGGAGGCCAACGGAACGCCGGTCAGCCAGGGCCGGGAGATGCGCATCCCGATGGCGATCGACGGCCATTTCTGGGTCATGGCGAGCCTCAACGGCCATGACGTCAAATTCCTGGTCGATAGCGGCGCGACGACGACGACGGTCGACCGCGGCACGGCCGAAGCCGCCGGAGTCCAGATCTCCAACCGCCGCGATCGATATGTCCGCACCGGCAACGGCGTGATCCGCGTCGCAAGTGGGCGGGCCGACGAACTCAAGATCGGGACCATCACGCGCCATGACGTCGCCCTGGAGGTCGCCGATAACGACGACCTCAACGTCCTTGGCATGAACTATCTCTCGTCGCTGAGCCGTTGGGGGGTCGAGGGACGGTGGCTGGTGATGGTCCCCTGACGATGAGTATACTTTACATAATGCATATTATCATACTTACGGACACAGGCCGACAAAGGGGGCCCCATGCCCCTTGAGCGACTTGTCGAAATCATGCGCCGCCTCCGCGATCCCGTCAGCGGATGCGAGTGGGATACGGTCCAGACGTTCGAAACGATCGCGCCCTACACGATCGAGGAAGCCTATGAAGTCGCCGACGCGATCGCGCGAAACGACATGGACGGCCTCGCCGATGAGCTCGGCGACCTGCAGCTTCAGGTCGTGTTCCATGCCCGGATGGCCGAGGAAGTCGGTCTGTTCACGCTTGACGACGTCCTGACCCGCATTTGCGACAAGATGGAGCGCCGTCACCCGCATATCTTCGGCGACGCCGAACATGGCGGCCATCATCTGTGGGAGATCATCAAGGCCGAGGAACGCGCCGCCGACCCCGACAAGAGCGCGTTGGCGGGCGTTGCCCTGGCACTCCCCGCCCTTGAGCGCGCCGCCAAGCTGCAGCGCCGTGCCGCTCGAACTGGCTTCAATTGGCCTGACGTCTCAGGCCCGCGCGCCAAGATCGACGAGGAACTAGCCGAGCTCGAAGCCGAGACCGACCACGACCGCAAGCTGGAGGAGCTCGGTGACCTGCTGTTCGCCGTCGTCAACCTCGCACGTCATCTGAACATCGAACCCGAAGCCGCGCTGCGCGAAGCCAATCGCAAGTTTGAACGGCGTTTCAGGGCGATTGAGCAGAAACCCGGCTTTGCTGACCTGCCGCTCGATGAGAAGGAAGAGCTCTGGCAGCAGGCGAAGCGGGCCCCCTAGTCCCTGCTGATGGCCTGGCCGAACACGACCAGATTGCCGTCCGGCGCGCGGATCATCAGCTCGCGTTGGCCGTAGCGCTGGTCGACCGGACCGCGCACGTCGTCTTTGGGAAGCGCTTCGAGCTTCGCTCCAATCTGCTGGATGACGACATCGAGGTCCTTGACGTCGATATAATAAGCAAATCCGCCGTGCGCTTTTCCGAGCTCATCGGGTTCGTCATGCTCCAAGATCCGGATGGCCGCCCCTTCGCGCTCGACATAGGCATAGCCGGGCTCGCGATAGGTCTCTGAAAAGCCGAGGATATCGACCAGGAATCGTACCGCCTGATCGACCTTGGCGACATGCATGAAGGGCGTGATCTGATAGGTATTGCCGGTCATATCAGGCCGATTCCATCGCCTGGAACCGCGCCCAATTGTCGGGCGACAGGCGCACCGACAGCTCCAGGTCGTCATGATCGAGCCGCTGGTCGAGCACTTCGCCGCGCGAGTGCAGCCAGGCGATCCGGCTGCCGTCGGTCGCGGACACTCGGATCTGGTGGACTTGCTCGCCGGTCCGAAGCTTCTCCGTCATCAATTCTCGCAGGGCATCGAGTCCCTCGCCCGTCACGGCCGAGATTGGAATCACATCATCGCGGCGTTTCGCTTCCTCGATGAGTCGCGCGTGCTCATCGTCGGAGAGCAGGTCGACCTTGTTCCAGGCTTCGATCCGCGGCGGTGCCCCCTCTTCCGCCAGGCCGAGCGTCCCGAGAACGTCTTCGACGTCCTCGCGCTGCGCCTCGCGGTCGGGATGCGCCATGTTGCGGACGTGGACCAAGAGGTCGGCCTCGCGCACTTCTTCGAGCGTTGCCCGGAATGCCGCGATGAGCTCGGTCGGCAGGTCCGAGACGAAACCGACCGTGTCGGACAGGATAACCTTGTCGAAGCCGGGCAGCCGGATATCTCGCATCGTCGGGTCGAGAGTCGCGAACAGCAGGTTCTCCGCGAACACGGCTTCGCCCGTTAGCCGATTGAAAAGCGTCGATTTTCCGGCGTTCGTATAGCCGACCAGCGCAACCACCGGCCAAGGCGCGCGCTGGCGCCGGTCGCGGTGTAGCGAGCGCGTGCGCTTCACCTGGTCGAGCTCGCGGCGGATCTTGGCCATGCGGTCGCGGATCTGGCGTCTGTCGGCCTCGATCTGGGTCTCGCCGGGACCGCCCAGGAAGCCGAAGCCGCCGCGCTGGCGCTCGAGGTGGGTCCAGCTGCGCACCAGCCGCCCGGCCTGGTAATCAAGATGTGCGAGCTCGACCTGCAGCCGCCCTTCGGCGGTGGCGGCCCGTTCGCCGAAGATCTCCAGGATCAGCCCGGTGCGGTCGATCACCTTGGTCCCCGCTTCGTCTTCGAGATTCTTCTGCTGGATCGGGGTCAGTGCCGAATCGACGATCAGCAGGCCGGCACCCTGATCCTTGGCGATGGCGCCAATCTCCTCGACCTGGCCCTTGCCGAGCAGCGTCGACGGCCGGACCGTACGGACCCGGAACGGCCGAGCCGCCACGACATCGATGCCGATCGCCCGCGCCAGCCCTTCGGCTTCTTCGACTCGCGCTTCGGCCGAGCGCCGAGCGCCCTCGCGCGGCAGCTCCGGGACCGCGATTACGGCGCGTTCGCCGCGCGCGACCTCAATCGCGCCATTGCCGTCGAAGGCGTTCAGGGCGCCTCGTCCTCTCCTTCGCTCGCTTCTTCGCCACCGCTGAAGCTCAGCGGATGCGCCGGCTGAAGCGTCGAGATGGCGTGCTTGTAGACGAGCTGGACCTGCCCTCCACGCTCGAGCACGACGCTGAACTGGTCGAAGCCGGCAACGGCGCCCTGGAGCATCACGCCGTTGACGAGGAACAGGGTCATGCGCTCCTTCTCGCGCGCCGCGGCGGCAAGGAACTGGTCCTGGAGGCTGGCCTTGGCAATGTCGGGAGCGGCGGCCGTGGCGACGAAATCGAGTGGCGTTTCGGCCGGCATGATGGTCGAGACCGAATGCTTGTAGACGAGCTGGGAGACGCCTTCGCGGCGCAGCAGCAGCGAGAAGGGGTCGAACCAGGTCACGACCCCCTGAAGCTTGACGCCTTTGACCAGGAAGATGGTGACAGGCAGCTTGGCGCGGCGAACGCTGTTGAGGAAATGGTCCTGCAGGCTCAGCGTTCGTGCGGCCATCTCTATTCCTCGCCCTCGCGCTTGTCCCCGATCCCGAGCGCCTTCAATTTCCTGTGCAATGCCGACCGTTCCATGCCGATGAACGAGGCTGTGCGCGAGATGTTGCCCGAAAAGCGCCGAATCTGGATCTTGAGATACTCGCGCTCGAATGATTCGCGCGCCTCCCGGAGCGGGCTCCCCATGATCGCCATGGTCGTGCTCGCGCCGCTCATCGCGCTCTGATTGTCGAGGATTTCGGTCGGCAGGAGGTCGACCTCGATGCACGACACGCGGTCGCCCGGGGCGAGGATCAGCGTCCGTTCGATGATGTTGCGCAGCTGGCGGACGTTTCCGGGCCAATCGTGCGCCTGGAGCGCAGCCATCGCTTCCGCGGAGATCAGCGGCGCCGAAATCCGCCGTTCGGCGGCGTAGCGCGCCAGGAAATGGCTGACCAGTTCGGGAAGGTCTTCGCGCCGTTCGCGCAGCGCTGGCAAACGCACGGGAACGACATTGAGCCGATAGTAGAGGTCCTCGCGGAAGCGGCCCGCGTTGATTTCGTCCTGAAGGTTGCGTGAGGTCGCCGAAAGCACCCGGACGTCGACCCGGATCGGGCGCTGGCCGCCGATTCGATGATAGCTCTG
>JAXDPR010000283.1:0-3034 GCA_034668265.1 Sphingomonadales bacterium | reverse complement strand
GTCGGTGGGGCGATCCGTGACGACCTGCTCAAGCTTCCGGTCAGCGACATCGTCCTTGCCACCAGGATCCCGCCCGACGAGGTCATGCGCCGCCTCGAAAAGGCCAAGATCAAGGCGGTTCCCACGGGAATCGACCACGGCACGGTATCCGCGGTGAGCGACGGCCTCCCGTTCGAGATCACCACCCTGCGCCGAGACGTATCGACCGATGGCCGCCGGGCGACGGTCGCCTTCACCGACGACTGGCAGGAAGACGCGGCGCGGCGCGACTTCACGATCAACGCGCTGTCGGCCGATCCCGAGACGGGCGAGCTATTCGACTATTTCGGCGGTCTCGCCGATCTCGAACAGCGCCACATCCGCTTCATCGGCGACCCGCTGCAGCGGATTGCGGAGGACCATTTGCGGATCCTGCGCTTCTTCCGGTTTCACGCGCGCTTCGACGCGGGCGTGCCCGATGCCGCGGCGATCGAGGCGTGCACCGCCCGCGCCAATGACCTCATGGGACTTTCGCGCGAGCGTATTGCGGACGAGCTATTGAAGCTGCTCGCCGTCCCCGACCCCTCGCCGACTGTAGAGATCATGCTCGACCGCGCCATCCTCCGGCCCGTGCTCCCCGAAATCGCGCGCGAGCGGCTGGGCGATCTGAAGGAACTCATCGCCGCCGAGCGGGCAGCCGCGATCGATTCCGACCCGCTTCGGCGTCTTGCCGCTCTGCTGCCGCGAGACCCTTCCGTTGTTGAGGACGTCTCGGCGCGGCTTAGGCTGTCGAACAAGGCGAGGAAGCGCCTGGCCTGTGCCGCCGGGAATGTCGAAGGCGCGGCCCCGGCCCTGGCCTATCGGCTCGGCGTCCAGTGCGCGGTCGACCGGTTGCTTCTTGCCGGCCACGCCCGGGAGGCCGCGGAGATGGCCGCCTGGCACGCCCCACGCCTGCCGATTACCGGCGGGCAGCTGATCAAGCGCGGGCTCGCCGAAGGTCCGCTCGTCGCGAGGACGTTGCGCCAGATCGAGGACGTTTGGATCGAGTCAGGATTCCCCCACGGGGAAGACTTCGAACGGATCGTTGCCGACGCCCTCGTCAGCGCGCGCTAGGTCAGCTTCCGAGCGCCGCGGGCCGCGGCAGTGCAAGGTCGATCGCCGCTTCCACTCCACCGTGCTCGATCCGTGCCACCTGTACTGAATGGCGCGGAGCCAGCTCCTGGTAGCGCGCGAACAGGTCGGCGAAATGCTCGTCCATCGTCCGCGTCAGGCGAGACCTGACCGCCGCCGCGCGCTGAAGCTCCGGCCCGCGGCGGATGAACCGGCGGATTGCGCGCTCGAGCGAGACCTCGCTTGCGCCGCGATAGACCATCCCCGCGCCGGGAACGAGCTGGTCGATCGCCGCACCGCGATCGGGAACGATCATCGGCGTGCCGCTGGCGCGCGCTTCGGCCGCGACTAGGCAGAAGGTCTCCGCTTCGCAGCCGTGGACCAGCGCGTCAGCGCTTGCCAGCAGCCGCGCGAGCTCGTCGCGGTCGGTGATCCGCGGCAGAACCATCGCCGTTCGAGTGCGGTCGGCGAGCAATTCCAGCTTCGAACGCTTGGGCCCGTCGCCGATCAGCAGCAGGCCGACATCCTGGTCCCGCGCCGCGCTGCCGACCGCCCGAAGCACCATGTCCCAACGCTTTTCAGCGGAGAAGCGTCCAAGTCCGACGAGCAGCGTGGCGCCGGCATCAAGGCCGAGCGCGCACAGCACCTGCTCGCGCAACGCAGAGGAACGCAACGCCGGCGAGAACAGTCCCGCTTCGACCCCCATGCGAATTGTTTCGACATTCGCGACCCCGCCGTCGCTCAGGCGCTGGGCCAACTGGGCGTTCGCGCAGATGACCGAATCGTACATCCGTCCGAGACCTCGAAGGTGCCGCCAGAACCAGCCGAACATGCCGTCGATCACGGATGTCGGCACAAAGCCTCCGAGCCAGCGATAGGCATAAGCCGCCATCGGGTCAGCGTGCATCACCAGCGAGCGGCTCGCCCCGCCCTGCCAGCGGCCGACCATCGCCGCGCTCGACCAGGGCGACGAGGCCTCGACATGGTCCGGCTGCCAGGCATCGAGCGCCGCGTGGATTGCGGACTCATCGTCGAAATAACGGTAGCGCCGGTCGACCGGAAGCAACGGCGACGGGATCGTCACCAGCACCGCGCCGGGACCGCGCTTGACGACTTCGTGGCGTTCCCCAGGAACGATCAGGATCATCTCATGCCCGAACCGCGCCGCGGCCCGGAGCTTGGCCTCCGCATAGGTGCGGACGCCGCCACCGGTGGGCGTGTAGAAGGCAGAGACGTCAGCAATACGCATCGGCAAGTTAGAGAGTGTCCCTGCTACTGAACTTCAAGTGAAGCTTTGTTAATGGGCTGGCGTCCGCGGCTCCGCTAGCACAGATAGTCGCACATGTCCCCCACCGCCCCGCAACGCCTGCTGCTCGCATCGATCCACGACGTTTCGCCGCGCTTCGAAGGCGAGATCGACCGCCTGATCGACCTGCTTCATCCACATGTCGGAATGCGTCTGGCGATGCTGGTCGTCCCCAACCATTGGGGCGATGCGCCGATCATCTCCGGCTCGCCCTTCGCCGCTCGCCTGCGCAGCTGGGCCGAGCAGGGGATCGAGATATTCCTGCACGGCTTTACCCATCGCGACGAGGCCCAATATTCCGGCGCCGCAGACCGCATGCGCGCCCGGTTCATGACCGCCAGCGAAGGCGAATTCCTCGGCCTGTCACGAGCCGATGCCGCCGCTCGGATCGCCGACGGGCAAAAGCTCGTCGAAGGCGTCATCGGCCGGCCGATCGATGGCTTCGTCGCCCCGGCCTGGCTCTACGGCGACGGCGCGCGCGAAGCGCTCGAGCAATCCGCGATCCCGCTCGCCGAAGACCATTTGCGGGTCTGGTCGCCGGCTACGGGTGCGCAGCTCGCCTGGGGCCCGGTGATCACCTGGGCGAGCCGGACGCGGATGCGGCTGCTTTCGTCGCTTGCGGCGGCCGCAGTGCTTCGC
>JAXDPR010000282.1:0-4564 GCA_034668265.1 Sphingomonadales bacterium | reverse complement strand
AGCCTGTCGTCGTTCATCGGCAGCAGCGCGAACGGGCCGGTCGGGTAGAAGATCTCGTAGGCGACATGCTCATGGGGTTGCTCGTGGCGCAGGACCGAGACGATCGCTTGGTGGTCGTACTTCCAGCGCGCGATGTTGATCCCGGCCGTTTCACGGGTCTTCGAATTTCGCCCGTCGGCGGCGACCAGCAGCGGGGCAAAGAGCTTTCGGCTGTCTTCCAGCGACACGACGACGCCATGTTCGCCCCGCTCGACGCCGGCGACGCGCGATTTCCACAGCAGCCACAGGTTCTTTCCCGCCTCTGCGCGCGCATGGAGCGCCGCCCGAAGGTTCCGGTTCTCGTGCATGAAGCCGAGCGGCTCGCCGTCGTCGGGGTCGAAATGCAGCCCGCCGGGCTTGAGACCGTCGGCGACCGCGATTCGCCAGATCGGGCAACCGGCCTCGGCCAATTGTTCGGCCACTCCAATCGTCTCGAGCATCCGCATCGAGCTCGACGACACCGCGCTGGTGCGCCCATCGAAGCCCGCGTCGGCGCGCGGCGCCGGATCGGCGGGATCGACCACGATCGCCGACAGGCCGCTCGAATCGAGCGCGCTTGCGAGTGCCAGGCCGATTAGCCCCCCGCCGAAGATGATCACGTCCGCCCGGTCCATGAGCGCGCCTCCTAAACCCGCAAGGCCGCCATTGCGAGCGGAGCGAAGCAATCCAGCGGCGGGTGTGGCTGGATTGCTTCGTCGCTTCTGCTCCTCGCAAAGACGACACGACTTTGCTTGACCGCGGAGTCCGCGTGGGGGATTCTATGCGGCAACTTGTTGGGGGTGGGACATGGCAACCGTGGCGACACGCGCACCCAAGCGTGACCTGGCGCCTGACTGGCGCGACGCGCTGCGCGAGGCCGTGCGACGCTTCGCTGTGCGCAGTTGGGGCGTGCTGCTCGTCGGCCTGAGCCTCGGCGGCGCGGTCGCGATGGCGACGCACAATCCCAACGACCCCTCGCTCAGCACCGCTGCCGGCGGCCCGCCGACCAACTGGCTGGGCGCGCTCGGCGCCTTTGTCAGCGACGCTTTGTTGCTGTTGTTCGGGCTTGGCGCGGTATTCCTGCTGCCGGTGATCGCCGTTGCCGGCTTGCGGATGATCCGCCTCGAACCCGCGGGCCGGATCGGGCGGGGGCTGTTCCTTGCGGCAGGCGCCGCCTTGCTGTTCGGAATCGCGCTCGGCCTGACCAGCGCGTCCTCGGTGTCGGGGTTGCCTGCCGGCTGGGGCGGTGCGATCGGCCTGGCCGCCGCGCATGGCGTGGACGCCGCGCTTCGCCTCATCGCCAATCCCCAGATCGCGGGCCCGGCCCGGTTCGCAACGCTGCTGCTGTTCGCGCTCGCGGGACTCGCACTCGGCTATCTCGCGCTCGGCCTGACCGAAGGCGAGCGCGGCTGGATCGCCGGCCTCCTGCGCCGCACTCCTCGAGAGCGCCGCGCCGCGCCGCGCCGGACCGAGATCGCCGACGAGCGCGTAAACCCCGCGGCGCCGCCCCGCTCGCGTCCGGCCGTCGCCGTCTCCGAACCGGCGCGCGGTGTTGCACCCGCCGCGCGCGGCGCCGGCCGCAGACCGTCCAACGCCCAGCCGACGCTGGCGTTCGGCGATAGCTACCAGCTTCCGACCGTCGAGCTGCTTGCGCCTCCGCCCAGGGAGACCCGCCACCAGATCGACCGCGCCGGCCTCGAGCGCAACGCGCGCCTGCTCGAAACGGTGCTTGAGGACTTCAACGTCCGCGGCGACATCGTCGAGGTTCGCCCCGGCCCCGTGGTCACGATGTACGAGCTTGAACCCGCGAGCGGAATCAAGGCCAGCCGCGTGATCGCGCTCGCCGACGACATCGCCCGCAACATGTCGGCGCTGTCGGCGCGAGTCGCGACCATCCCCGGCCGAAGCGTCATCGGCATCGAGCTGCCCAATCCCAAGCGCGAGATGGTTTCGCTGTCGGAGCTGATCGCCAGCCAGGCGTTCGACGACCAGAACATGTCGCTGCCGCTGATCCTCGGCAAGAATATCGCCGGCGACCCGGTCATCGCCGACCTCGCGCCGATGCCCCATCTGCTCGTCGCGGGCACCACCGGCTCGGGCAAGTCGGTCGGCCTCAACTGCATGATCCTGTCGCTGCTGTACCGGTACGGCCCGGACCAGTGCAAACTGATCATGATCGATCCCAAGATGCTCGAACTGAGCATGTACGACGACATTCCGCACTTGCTCGCGCCGGTGGTGACCGAGCCGGGCAAGGCGATCCGCGCGCTCAAATGGACCGTCGAGCAGATGGAGGAGCGTTACCGGATGATGGCGAACCTCGGCGTTCGCGCGTTGCCGAGCTTCAACGCCAAGGTTCGCGAGGCCAAGGCCAAGGGCGCGAAGCTCGGGCGCCGCGTCCAGACCGGCTATGACGCCGACACCGGTCAGCCGCTCTACGAAACCGAGCAGCTCGAATATGAAGTGCTTCCGCAGATCGTGGTCGTGGTCGACGAGCTCGCCGATTTGATGATGACCGCCGGCAAGGAGGTCGAGTTCCTGATCCAGCGGCTCGCCCAGAAGGCCCGCGCCGCCGGCATTCACCTGATCATGGCGACGCAGCGTCCGTCGGTCGACGTTATCACCGGCGTCATCAAGGCCAATCTCCCGACCCGCATAAGCTTCCAGGTGACGAGCAAGATCGACAGCCGAACCATCCTCGGCGAGCAGGGCGCCGAGCAGCTCCTGGGCAAGGGCGACATGCTCTACATGCCCGGCGGCAAGCAGATCATCCGCGTCCACGGCCCCTTCGTCAGCGACGAGGAGGTGCGCTCGGTCGCCGAACATTGGCGCAAGCAGGGCTCGCCGGAATACAACCATGCCGTCACCGAGGAGCCCGAGGACGGCGGCTATTTATTCGACGGTCAGCCGACGGGCGAGGACGATGCCGAGACCCAGCTCTACCGCAAGGCGATCCAGATCGTCGCCGAAAGCCAGAAGGCGTCGACCTCCTACCTCCAGCGCCAGCTGCGCGTCGGCTATAACAGCGCGGCGCGACTGATCGAACGGATGGAGAAAGATGGCCTCGTCGGCCAGCCCGACCACGTCGGCCGCCGCGAAGTGCTGATCGACCCCGACGGGCATCCGATCTAGGTCTGCGATTCGAGGCTGAACGGAGCGGAACCGCAAGGTTCAGTCCGCATTCAACGCGCGATCGCCAGTTCGGCGTCCAAGTTTCCAGGAGTTCATGAGATGACGTTTCCCACGATTCTCGCGCGCGCCCTTGTGACCGCGTCGATTGCCGCGGCAGTGCCGGCGGCCGCGGCGGAGTCGCCCGACCTCGCCCGCCTCAAGGCTCATCTCACCGCGGTGCAGACGATGACTGCCAACTTCACCCAGACCGACGCCAAGGGGCGTACCGCCACCGGCACGCTCCAGCTCAAGCGTCCGGGGCGAGTCCGCTTCGAATATTCCGGCGGCGACCTGCTGCTCGTCGCGGACGGGTCGAAGCTCAGCTTCCTCGACTATCAGGTCGGGCAGAAAAACAGCTGGCCGCTGGGCAAAACGCCCTTGGGGCCGCTGCTGTCGAGCTCGCCCGACTTCAACGGCAAGGCCCAGATCCTACCGAGCGCCGACAGCCGAGTGGTCGTGGCCCGCGCTCGTAACGCCGGGCAATATGGCCAGCTGACGCTCGCCTTCCTGCGCAATGCCTCGGCCCCGGGCGGGCTCCAGCTTTACGGCTGGACCGCGACCGACCCGCAAAACCATCGCACCACGGTCAGGCTGTCCGACGTCCGCTACAATGTCGCGGTCCCGGAGGGCGCCTTCACCTTTGCGGAGCCCAAAAAGCGGCGCTAGTCGACAAAAAACGTTTCGGTTCGCCACCTTGTTCATCGCAATGTCAGGCGCGGCTTCCTAAATAATGTGTCGGTGCTGCATGTGCCCGGGGTTTCCCCCTGTTACCCAGGTCGCGCGGCACCCCTTGCGTGACAACGCTCGGCGGCCCTCGCTCCATGCCCCCGGAGCGGGGGCCTTTTTCTTGTGGGTCGGACAAGGCTAAGCGCAAAGCGTGAGCAAACGGCTGAAGATCGCTTCATGGAACATCAACTCGGTGCGCGCGCGCATCGGGCTGGTCGAGCGGTTGATCGCCGAGCAGCAGCCCGACGTCCTGTGCCTCCAGGAAACCAAGGTGCTCGACAGCATTTTTCCAGCGGAGCTGTTCGAGCGGCACGGCTATGTCCACGTGGAGCTCAACGGCCAGCGGATGCACCATGGCGTCGCGATCCTGAGCCGCGTGCCGCTCAAGGACCCGGGCAAGCACGACTGGCAGGACAATGGCGAGGCGCGGCACGTCGGCGTGCGGCTCCCGAACGGGATCAGGCTCGAAAATGTTTATGTTCCGGCCGGCGGCGACACGCCCGACCGCGCCGTCAACCCCAAGTTCGGGCAGAAGCTCGACTTCATCGAGCGGATGACGCGTTGGTCGGAAGGCCTCAACGAGCCGACGATCATCCTCGGTGACTTCAACGTCGCGCCGCTGGAATGCGACGTTTGGAGCCACAAGGCG
>JAXDPR010000281.1:0-3684 GCA_034668265.1 Sphingomonadales bacterium | reverse complement strand
AAGGGCCTCGCCTTCATGCGCCTTCCCCGCAGCTAGATCTGCCGGCGTGTAAAAATAGGACGCGCGATCCCTCAGTCCCCACATCGCCAACAGGACCGCGACGAGCACAGCGACCAGCGCGGCGCTGACCAGCACCAGCCGTTGGTTCTTGGGCTTCATTGACGCTTGAGCGTGTCAGCCGCGGCTTCCGCGCGGCGCATCGAGGCGAACGACCAGAGCAACAGCGCAAGGGTCAAGGCGATCGCGACGCCATAAGCGGCGATGACGAACGGCCAAGGGTTCATTCGCGCCCCATACGGCGCAACCGCGCCTCGACCTTCGCCTCGGCAAGCTCGGCGCGCATTCGCATCAATGTCGCCGCAGCGAACAGGCAGGTGAAACCGATCATCGTCAGCGGCAGCGGCCACAGGATCGACTTGTCGATTGTCGACCCGGTAATGCCGATGCTCTCGCCTTGGTGGAGCGTTCGCCACCACAGCACCGAATAGTGAATGATCGGCAGGTTGATTGCACCGACAAGGCCGTAGATGGCGGTGACGCGCCCCTCTCCTCCGCGCTCTCGCTCGGCGGACGCGAGAGCGATGTAGCCGAGGTACATGAAGAACAGGATCAGCATCGAAGTCAGCCGACCGTCCCATTCCCAGAACGTGCCCCAGGTCGGCCGACCCCAGATCGAGCCCGTGATCAGGCAGATCGCCGCAAAGGTCGCTCCCGCCGGGGCGACTGAGCGGCCTGCAATAGCCGCTAATGGATGGCGCCAGACGATCTGGCTGACCGAGGCTGCCGCAATGCCGAGCCACCCCGCCATTCCGAGCCAGGCCGATGGGACGTGGATGTAGAGAATGCGGACCGTGTCGCCCTGAAGATAATCGGGCGGAGTCAAAGTGAGGCCCGCGGTCATCCCGGCGATTGCAAGCGCGCCGCCGACCAGCAGCAGCCACGCGGTCGCGGGACGAGCATAACGCAGGAATCGGGCCGGGTTGGCGAGGGCGTGCACGGGGCGCTTATGCCCTTCCGATCAGCCTTTGCGCCATAGCGTCCGCAACCGTGGCCGGATCGCGCCCGCTCGCCTGGCTTTCAGCCCAAATCTCCTCGAGCCGAACCGGAATGCCTTCGGTGCGCTGACGGACCAGGCTGGCATCGCCGTCAGCCAGATATTCGGTGCAGACGTTGATGATGCCGCCGGCGTTGATGACGTAGTCGGGAGCATAGAGAATGCCGCGCGCGTGCAGCCGTCGGCCGTCCCCGGGAGTCGCCAGCTGATTGTTTGCGCCGCCGGCAACGATCGGCGTCCTCAGCGCTGCAATGCTCTGCTCGGTCAGGATCGCGCCGAGCGCATTTGGGCTGACGACGTCGGCCTCCAGACCGAGAATCTCGTCGGTTGAGACCACCTTGGCGTTGGTCGCATCGGCGAGCTTCTGCGCCTTCGCCTGGTCGACGTCGGCAATGCTGAGCTTCGCGCCTTCCGCGCATGCATGGAGCGCCACTCCGGTGGCGACGCTGCCCGCGCCCTGAAGCGCGATGTGCAGGCCCGACAGATCGTCCTTGCCGAGCGCGCGCTTGACCGCGGCCTTGATGCCGAGAAACACGCCGAGCGAGGTGTGGGGCCCGGGATCGCCGCCGACGTCCCCGCCGCTATTCGGCAAACCGGCGACATAGTTCGTCGAACGCGCAATCTCGACCATGTCGGCGACATTCATGCCCACGTCCTCGGCTGTGACGTAGCCGCCGCCAAGCCCACCAACCGCCTTGCCGAAAGCGTGGAGCAGTTCGGGCGTCTTGGTCCGATTCTCGTCGGCCAGGATTACCGACTTGCCGCCGCCGAGCGGAAGCCCGGCCATCGCATTCTTGTAGCTCATTCCGCGCGACAGCCTGAGCGCGTCGATCAGCGCCTCATCATCTTTGGCGTAATGCCAGAAGCGCGCGCCGCCGCCGGCGGGACCGAGGTGCGTCGAGTGGACGGCGATAATGGCCTTAAGGCCGCACTTCTCGTCGCTGACGAAGTGGATTTCCTCATGCGCGTCGAAATCGGGCAAGCCCCAGGGCGTCGTCATTTGAACTTAGTGTCCGTTGAAGAAATGGGGCGACCGAGGGGACTTGAACCCCCGACCCCTGGTACCACAAACCAGTGCTCTAACCAGCTGAGCTACGATCGCCACGGCTTTGACAAAGGAGCGGTTTCCTTGGCCGCGGGCGCCACTTAGGGGGCCGCGTAAGTGAAGGCAAGGACGCCGCAGGCGCGCGGATCAACACCAGCCCGTGCGTGCAACTAGCGCCCTGCGTTGCGCAGGCGTATCGTCCGTTCCGGGGGAGATTGCATGGCGAGTCGGCGCATAAAATCGCCGGGGCAGGCTGTATCCCTGCGCGAGACCCTGGTTTCGGCGGGGCTGGAGCCGCGCCTCGCCGACCTGCTTGACGCGATGCCGCACCGTGTCGTCCAGGTCGAACCCAGGCGGCCGTTCCGCGAGCCGGGCGGGCCGCGCAACGAAGTAATGTTCGTTCGGTCCGGAATCCTTGCCAAGTTCAAACCGGATGCATCGGGAGGCCGCCAGATCGTCGCGCTGCGCTTCCCGGGCGAAGGGATCCTGCCGCGGAGCTGCGCGGCTCTTTACGGCATTCAAGCTGTCGTGCGCAGCGAGGTGATGGTTGGCCAGGCGCGGGACTTCGATCCACTGGTCGACCAGAATCCTGAGCTGCAGCGCTTTTTCTGCCGCCTGCTCCAGCGCAATGAGGACATTGGTTACGAATGGCTGGTGAATTGCGGACGACGAGACGCGACCGCGCGGGTCGCGCACTTGCTTTGCGAAACAGCGGTGCGAATGCAGACTGGCGACGACCGCTTGGCCAATCCCTTCACCCAGCAGCAGATTGCCGACATCACCGGTCAGACCTCGGTCAACGTCAACCGGGTCCTCGCCGACATGGAGCGGCAGGGCCTGATCCGGCGCAAGGGCCGCGACATCGAGTTCGTCGATTGGGCCGAGATGCGCCGCGTCGGAAGTTTCCAGCCCGCATATCTGGAAATTTGAACGTCACGCCCGAACCGGCGTGGTGGGCGCGACAGGGATTGAACCTGTGACCCCACCCGTGTGAAGGGTGTGCTCTACCGCTGAGCTACGCGCCCGCTAGCCTGCGGGGAGTGGGCGCATATAATCGCCCGCGCCCAACTGTCCAGCGAACTACTGGACCGCGTCCTTTAGGACCTTGCCCGGCCGGAACTTGGGCTGCGAGCTGGCCTTGATCTGCATCGGCTCGCCGGTGCGCGGGTTGCGCCCGGTCGAGGCCTTGCGCCGGCTCACCGAAAAATTGCCGAACCCGACCAGCCTTACCTCGTCGCCGCGTTTGAGCGTCGACGTGATCAGTTCGAGCATCGTCTCGACGGCGCGCATCGCATCATTGCGGCTAAGTCCAGAGCGGTCGGCGACATGGCCGATCAGTTCTTGCTTGTTCATGCCCCAAGCTCTCCCTCACCGGCGGCCGAGACTCGCACGCGCGGACCGTCGGCCCTTAAGGCAAGAGTCGACGCTTAAGTCCAGTGGCTCTGGCCGCGATTCTCGCGTCCCGTGGCGGGACTTTGGGAACAGGCCGCGGCCGCCCTATATGGAATGGATCCCACATCACGCGCACGCCAGGAGCCACCATGCATAACGATGCGCCCGACCAGCAGAACGCCGCGTCCGGAGA
>JAXDPR010000280.1:0-9680 GCA_034668265.1 Sphingomonadales bacterium | reverse complement strand
GACTATTTCGCCAAGCCGACGCAGCAGACGATGCAATCGCTCCACATTTCATTCGGCGTGTTGCTGGCCGTGGTCATCATTGCTCGGCTGGCGTGGCGGCTGATCCCTGGACACCAGGTCTCGTCGCTTGAGACCGGCTGGGTGGGCCGGGCATCGAAGGGCGCCCATTACCTGCTCTACGCGCTGTTGGTCACCGTCGTCGTGCTCGGCTTCCTCTACCAGTGGTCTCGCGGTCACCCGGTCAGCTTATTCGGGCTCGACATTCCGGGGCCCTATGGACAGCAGGCAAGGCCGGTCCGCCACCAGCTCCAGGAGCTGCACAATTACGTTGCGTGGACGATCGTCGCCGTCGCTGCGCTTCACGCCGCCGCGGCGCTCTATCATCATTATTGGTTGAAGGACCGCGTGCTGATGCGGATGCTGTCCAGCCGTTCGACTTAGAAGTCAGTTTCCGCGAGGAACTTCACCCCGGCGCTGTCCGGCAGCGCCCAGCGCACCTGCGCTTTGACCTGGCCCATCCGGGGCATCGCGATCTGAAGTCGCTCACCGATGCGGAAGTCGGCTTCGGCCTCGATGCGACAGCCGTTATCGGAAAAGTTTGTCAAGTGAGCGGGGAACTTGCTTCCATCCGCACGGTGGACGACGGCGTCCACCGCAACGGGATGGCGATCCTTTCGCCCGATCCACCCGTGAACTCGCTCCATCACGCCACTCCCACTCAGTCACGCGCGCACCTTGTAACAAGCGGTAGTAAACATGGATTAAATATGAAGCCTCGAAAGTCAGGCGCGCGCGCTGAAACTCAAGCGGCGATGTCGTAAGGCTGGATCTCGCCGGACAAATAGAGATTGCGCGCCTTGGTGCGCGACAGCTTGCCCGAGCTGGTACGGGGCAAGGTGCGCGGCGGGACCAGTTCGACCACTGGCGTGATCCCGGTGATGGCGCGGACCCGCTCGCGGATCTCGTCGCGCAGCCGGCCGCGCTCCTCATTGCCCGAGATGCGGCAGTGGACGAGCACAGCGGGCGTTTCTTCCCCGCTGGGGCCGGTGATCGCGAAGGCGGCAATGTCGCCGGACTTGAAGCCGGGCAGCTGCTCGACCGCCCACTCGATGTCCTGCGGCCAGTGGTTGCGACCGTTGATGATGATCATGTCCTTGGCGCGGCCAACGATGAAGATGTAGCCCGAGGACATGTAGCCCATGTCGCCGGTGTCGAGCCAATTGTCGTCGGAGAGGCAGGCGCGGGTCGATTCCTCGTCGCGGAAATAGCTGTGCATGACGCTTTGCCCGCGGACATAGACCTTGCCGATCCCGCGGTCGGGAAGGATTTCGCCGCCGGGCCCGCGGATCTCGATCTCCATGCCTTTGACGGGCTTGCCGCAGTTGACGACCGCGCGGTAGCGGCGCGGACGCCTGGAGTCGGCGGCGCAGCCGGACAGCTCGGTTTCCTCGACCAGCTCGAGCCGGATGCCTTCGCCTGGCGGCATCAGCGACACCGCGAGAGTTGCTTCGGCAAGGCCGTAGCTTGGGCAGAAGGCGCCGGCCTTGAAGCCGGCCGGGTCGAAGCTGTCGACGAACGCCTGCATGACTTCCGCGCGGATCATGTCCGCGCCGTTGCCAGCGATGCGCCAGCGGGACAGGTCGAAACGGTCCTCCGCCCGGGTCTGCGAGCTCATCCGCCGCGAGCAGATGTCGTAACCGAAAGTCGGCGAATAGCTGACCGTCGTTCCGGGATTGCGGGTGATCATCTCCAGCCAGGCGAGCGGGCGCCGCGCGAAATCCTCGGTCTTCAAATAATCGACCGACATTTGCAGCGCGATGGGTGACAACAGGCAACCGACCAGGCCCATGTCGTGGTACCACGGCAGCCACGAGATGACGCGGTCGGTGTCGACGATCCCCAGGCCGATGCCGTGGGCGTGAAGGTTGTCGAGTAAGGCGCGATGGGTGACGGCGACGCCGTGCGGGAAGCGGGTCGAGCCGCTCGAATATTGCAGATAGGCGATGTCGTCGGATTGTGCAGCCGGAAGGTCGCCCGAGGCCGGCTCGATCGTCTCAAGCGTGTCCCACGAGCGCGAGAGGACGCCGGCCCGGTCGGCCGCATCCGCGCAGAACTCGGCAAGCTCGGGCGGGTAGAGGAACAGTGCCGGATCGCAGCTCCCGAGCTGGACGGCAAGCTGGTCGACATAGGCGTCGCGGCCGCCGAAGCTGGTCGGCAGCGGGAGCGGTACCGGCCAGGCGCCGGCATAGGCCGCGCCGAAAAAAGCCGCGGCGAATTCGCGGCCCGTCTCCGCGACGAGGGCAATGCGGTCGCCCGGTTTGATTCCGAGCGCGACGAAGCGGCGGGCGGCGAGCAGCGCTTCCTCGCGCAGCTCGGAATAGGTGTAAGTCTCGATCAGCGTGCCGCGGGCATCGTGGAAATTGAGCCCGCGCCGGCCTTGCGCGGCATAATCGAGCGCTTCGCCGATCGTGGCGAAGTCCGCCAGGCGGCGGGGCTGCTCGTCGACGGTTGGTGTTGCGCCCGCCGGCGCAAGTTCGGTGGTCACCGAGGCGTTGCAATCGAGCACGCCGTCCCCTTCCTCATTTGGTTCGCATCGTCGGCCGCCACGAATGCGGGAGCCGCTTTCCCCTTGGCCCGCGAGTGTGGCACAAAAACGGCGTGAAGGCATTGTCCAAGCCCCGCCGTGCACCGGTGCCGCTCGACGCCGAGCGACTGCGCGAACTCGCGCTGCGCTATGTCGGCAAATATGCGACGACTCGGGCCAGGCTGCGCCAATATCTCGCGCGCAAACTGCGCGAGCGCGGATGGACGGGAAGCAGCGCTCCGGACCTCGAACGGCTCGCCGAGCGCTTCGCCGAACTCGGCCTCATCGATGACGCCGCATATGCGCTGGCCAAGTCGCGTGCGCTTAGCGCCAGGGGCTATGGCAAACGCAGGCTCATCGACCAGCTGCGGTATGCCGGCGTGGAGGAGGCGGACGGCGCGGACGCGGCTGCATACGCCGATGACGAGGCTGTCGAGGCGGCGCTGCGCCTCGCCCGGCGCCGCCGGATCGGGCCGTTCGCCGCGCAGGCGGCCGATCCACACCTGCGCCAAAAATGGATCGCGGCGATGGTCCGTGCGGGGCACGGATTCCCCCTCGCCAAGGCCATATCGGGCCTCCCGCCAGACCCAGACGTCGACCTGGATCAGATTCGCGACCGCTTTCGATCCACCGAGGCGTAAAGTCGGTTTGCCGACACTGACACGCATGTTAAGGGGGGTTCCGTCATGGTGCGTACCGCTCTGCAGTCGGCCGAAGGGGGCAATCAGGCCGTAATGGAATCTGACGACAGGTCCAACGAGCCGGAGATGGACGCTATCGTCGGCCGCGTGAAATGGTTCGATGCAACCCGCGGCTTCGGCTTCCTGGTCAGCGAGCAGGTTGACGGCGACGTGCTGCTTCACTTCAGCGTGTTGCGCGAGCACGGCCGCAGAAGCGTGCCGGAAGGCGCGACGATCGAATGCGTGCCGGTCCGGCTCGACCGCGGGCTGCAGGCGAAGAGGGTGCTTTCGATCGACATATCGACGGCCTTGCCGCAGCCGGTCCGCTCGTCCATTCCTATGACCGAACGCGCGGACCGCAGGGCGCTCGCGGAATCGGCCGGCGCGTTCGAGCCGGTGGAGGTCAAATGGTTCAACCGCGTTCGCGGCTACGGTTTCGTCAAGCGGCCCGACGAGGCGGGCGGCGAGGACGTGTTCGTGCATATGGAAACGGTCCGCATCTCGCATCTTCCCGAGTTGCAGCCGGGCCAGCACCTGGAAGCGCGGATCGCGCCCAGCGGCAAGGGCCTGACCGCCATCGAGCTGCGCGAGCCAGGCGGCTCGCAACTCTAGCCGCCGCGCTTGCCGGGCTGCTTGCTTGCAGTCCGCCCGCGCCCGCTCATAATGCCTCCACCGACGCTGCTGCCGCTGCCGACACGCGCGCGCAAACGGGACTTCGCGAAGTGCCGCTGACCATCCGCTCTGGCTCTGCGACCCACCAATTCATGGTGGAGGTCGCAGCGACGCCCGAGCAGCAGGAGCGGGGGCTGATGTTCGTGAAATCGCTCGCGGGAGACCGGGGGATGATCTTTCCCTACGACCCGCCGCAGGACGTCTCCTTCTGGATGAAGAACACGCTGATACCACTCGATATCATCTTCATCCGAGCTGACGGGACGATCGTTCGGATCACTCATGCAAAGGCGCTCGACCTTTCGCCGCTTCCCTCGGGTGAGCCGGTCGCTGCCGTGCTCGAGATTCGCGGAGGGCGCGCCGCAGAGCTCGGCATCAAGGAAGGCGACGTGGCCACCTGGGCCCACTAGCTTGCCTCGCGCGGACCGGGGCGGCTAAGGCGCTCGGCGATGGGCTTCTGGTCGAGAACATTCACCTGGTGGAACGGCGCCACGTGGGGCACCGCGCTGTGGACTCGGCGATTCGGCAATGAAGTGGGTCGCGACGAAGCCGGCAACATCTACTACCAGGACAAGAAGCAATCCCACCGCCGATGGGTGATCTACGATGGCGCGAACGACGGCAGCCGCGTCCCGCCAGCCTGGCAGGCGTGGCTGCGCGGCACGATTGCCGACCTGCCTGACAAGGCACTGCCGCCGATCCGCAAGTTCCAGCAAAAGCCGACGCCGAACCTGACCGGCACGATGGAGGCATTCCGCCCCGACGGAGCGCTCGGCTCGGGCAAGCTGAGGCCCGCCTCAACCGGGGATTACGAGCCCTGGATTCCCGAATAAGCGTGAAGCTGCGCGGGACATTTCTGCTGGGTGCGCTCGCGCTCGCCGCGTGCGGCAAGGGCAAGGAGGGGGAGAATGCGCCGCTGCCGCCGGCGCGGCAGGCCGCGTCGACCGCCAATGGGCAGGGTGGCGTCACTCCGATGGCGCAGCGCGTCGCAGTCCTCGGCATGCTCAACAAGCGAAACGGGATCGTTCAGACGGTCGCGCTGCATCCGGGCCAGTCGGTGCGCTGGAAGGACATGATCGTTCGGCTTCGGGCGTGCGAGGCAACCGCGCCGTGGGAAGAGGAGAAGCTGACCGGAGCGTTCGTCCAGGTCGACGTCCAGCAGCCGGACAAGCGCTGGAACCGGGTTTTCTCGGGGTGGCTGTATAAGGAATCGCCGTCGCTCAACGTCGTCGAGCATCCGGTCTACGACGTCTGGCCCAAGAGTTGCGAAATGACATATCCGGCGGGCCCCGCCGCACCGGCTGCGCCAGCAAGTTCGAGCAACCTGTCGAGCGCGAGAAAGTCGGGCGCCGCCGACGGTGCCCGCCCGAGTGCCTCGACCAACGCCCCGTTGGCCGGAGCGCCAACCGTTGAAACGCCTCCGCCCAGAGCCGCCGAAAGCAACGCGACGTAGGTCTCTCGCGGCACGCTTATCGCCCCCAAGGAGGCGAGATGCTCGGTCATGAACTGACAGTCGAGAAGCGTGAAATTGCCGACCTGAAGGCGCGCGACAAGCCAAGCCAGCGCAACCTTGGATGCATCGCGCGCGCGGCTGAACATGCTCTCGCCGAAGAACGCGCGGCCGAGCTTCACGCCATAGAGGCCGCCAACGAGCTCGCTGCTTTGCCGGACCTCAATCGAATGGGCGTGGCCTGACTGGTGGAGCGCAAGCATCGCGCGCTCGAGCTCACCATTGATCCACGTTTCCTCACGGTCGGCGCAGGCGGTGATCACCGCAGTAAAGTCCTGATCGTGGGTGACGTCGAAGCGTGCTGACCGGAGCGTGCGTTTGAGCGATCGCGACATATGGAAACGGTCCAGCGGCAGGATCGCGCGGTTGCGCGGCTCGACCCAGAACAGATCGGCGGCGTCGCGGCTGTCGGCCATCGGGAAGATGCCGGTGGCATAACCCTGCAGCAACAGGCGCGGATCGAGGCGACTCATGAGGCCATTATGCTGCCGAGCGGCCGCCGCCTCTACAGAATCTCGCGCACCGTTTCCTGCGGCCGGCAGAGGCGGACACCTTTCGGCGTCTCGACGATCGGCCGGTTGATCAGGATCGGGTGGGCGACCATCGCGTCGAGCACCTGGTCGTCGGTTACATCGGGCCGGTTGAGACCGAGCTCCTCGACGAGCGGCTCCTTGGCGCGCAGGCCCTCGCAAGGCGTAATGCCCGCACGCTCGTAGAGCCGGGCCAGCTCGGCGCGGCTCGGCGGGTTTTTCAGATATTCGTGGATCCAGACATCGCAGCCCGAATCGCGGAGGATATCCAGCGTCTTGCGTGAGGTTCCGCACATTGGATTGTGATAAATTGTTGCTTTCATTCCGAACTTTGTTCCCGAAGCGGATTCAAAAGGTTGAACGGCGATTTAACGGCGGCCGCGCACCTTCGGCAAATTGCATTGTCGCGGCTGCGGAACGATGAGGCGCTGTCGTCGTTCCTGCGCTTGTAACATGTACCGTCGTCGGCGGCAGCGTCGACATGTGCGCATGTTCATGCAGCTCAATTGAACGGGAGAAAGAGCGATGCGTAAATCCATTCTAGCCATTACGCTTGCAAGCACCGCCGCCCTTGGCGCGTGCGCCACCAACTCGCGCGTCGCGCAGGATGCGGCGATCGGCGGGGTCGGTGGTGCTGCCGTCGGTGCGGTAGTGCCGGGCGTAGGCGTCATCGAAGGCGCCGCGATAGGCGCCGCGATCGGCGGTCTCGCCGGCGCGGTCTGGTCCGACACCAACAATGACGGCTATGTCGACGGCTATACCTACAACGGCCAATATTATGCCGGCACGCCGACGGGATACGATCCGGCGACCCACAGCGTTCTCGCCAGCGCCGCGACGGGTGCGCTCGGCGGAGCGGCCATCGGCGCCGCGGCCGGTGCCGTCCTTCCTGGCGTCGGAATCCTCCAGGGCGCGGTGATCGGCGCGGCCATCGGCGGCCTTGCCGGCGCAGTCTGGGCCGACCGCAACAATGACGGCGTGGTGGACGGATATGTCTACAACGGTCAATATTATAACGGTGCGCCTGCCGGCTACACCGGGACTGCGGCACCGGCGCCTGCTCCGATGCCGGCTCCGGCTCCGGCTCCGATGCGGAGTGGCGAGCGCGGCTGATCCGGGCCCGTCAAAGCCCGGCTTTGATGGGACGAAGATTGGAGAGCTTGTGACTGTTTTGCGTTCAGAGTGCACCGGCCGCTGGCCGGTGCACTTTTTTGAGAAGATTGCGATTGGCGTGGCGGCGCTGGCTGTGGCCGTGCCGACTTGCGCCAATGCGGAAATGGCACCCGCTCCGGCTGCGGTCCAGGGCCAGACCGTGCGCGGCCAGGGCGTCGCCGATTTCTATCGAGGCAGGTCCGACTATCCCTTCTGGCTGGCGGCAAATGCGGGAGACGCTGCCGACCAGCTTCTCTCTTTGCTGTCGAGCGCCAGGCTCGATGGCCTCGACCCCGAGAAATATCATGTCTCGGAGCTGCAGCAGGCGGTCGCCGCCGCGCGCAACGGCAAGAAAAAGCGCGTGACTGAAGCGGACCACGCACTGTCTGAGGCATTTGCAGGCTATGTCGCCGACTTGAGGCAGGATCCCGGTGTCGGCATCAACTATGTCGACGCGGTGCTCAAGCCTGCGCCGCCGACTCCGCTGGCGACCCTGCTGACGGCGGCGATTGCGCCCTCCTTACCGGATTACGTGCACGCGATGGGCTGGATGCATCCCTTCTACGCCCAGCTTCGCGACGCGCTCGCGAACCACAATTACACGACCGACCAGCAGCGCGACCTGCTCGCACTCAATTTGCAGCGGACGCGGGTTCTGCCCGCGGGGAGGCAGCGTTACGTCCTCGTCAATGCCGCGCAGCAGCGGCTCTACATGTACGACGACGGCAAGGTCGCGGACTCGATGGTGGTCGTCGTCGGCAAGCCCAAATGGCAGACGCCGATGCTCGCCGCCTACATCCGTTATGCCGCGCTCAACCCCTATTGGTACGTGCCGTCGGACCTTGCCGGCGAGGACGTCGGCCAGTTCGTCGTGAAATTCGGCCTCAAATATCTCGACGATTATGGCTACGAGGTCGTGTCCGACTGGACTCCGAACCCCACGATCATCGATCCCAAGACCATCGACTGGAAGGGCGTCACCGACGGCAAGGTCGACGTCATGATCCGCCAGAGGCCGGGCCCGAAGAACTTCATGGGGCGGATGAAGTTCATGTTCCCCAACCTGTTCGGCGTCTACCTGCACGATAATCCGCGTCGGGACTTGTTCCTGAAGTCGGCGCGCTTCTTCAGCGGGGGTTGCGTGCGGCTGGAAGATGCGCCGCGCCTCGGGCGCTGGTTGTTCGGCCGCGACCTCAACTGGCAGTCGGCCGGGACCGAGCAGCCGGTGCCGCTTGCCCAGCCGGTGCCGGTCTACATCACCTATTTGACGGCGATGCCCGATGGCACGTCGATCGCTTATTACGACGACGTCTATGGACGCGATGCGCCGAAGCTCGCGGCCGCGACCCGGAGCACGAACCAGGACGCGGCGGCGTCGGCCAAGCCCTGATCAAAGCGTCCCGATCTCACAGGGTCCAGGTCGCGACATAATTGAGCTGGTAGGCGATCGGGCGACCTCGGTCGTCGAGCGCAGGAAGGAAACGGAGCCGCTCGATGATGAGCGGGCACAGCCCGGAATCGACATAAGGGTCGCCGCTCGAGCGCAGCACCCGGCAGTTGCTCGGCTGGCCGGTTGGCTCGATGCGCAGCGACACCATCGCCCGTCCCGCAGGCATCCGCCCCGCGGCAAGCGCGCGATAGTCGCTTCGGGTGAGATTGCGGACGAGGCGAGCCGGCGTGAAGCGGGAGTAATCGGCGGTGCCGCCGCCTCCCGTGCCGGTTCCCGAGCCACCCGCGCCGGTGCCGCTCCCGGCCTGGGCCGCGCCTGAAAGGGTCGAACTACCCGCGCCGGCCACCTTTGCCGCCGGGATGGGCGAAGGCACCGGCAGCTTTGGTTGAGGTGCGACGACCGGCGTCGGCTGAGCCTGTTTGGCTGCCGCACCTTCGGGCTTCTTCATTGCCTGCGGCGTCGGCGCCGGTTTGGGCGGCTGGATCGGCGGA
This sequence comes from Sphingomonadales bacterium, assembly GCA_034668265.1. Taxonomy (GTDB): domain Bacteria; phylum Pseudomonadota; class Alphaproteobacteria; order Sphingomonadales; family Sphingomonadaceae; genus Sphingomicrobium. Next base: position 611 of record JAXDPR010000280.1, on the reverse strand, counting down.
GGCGGCGGAGGCTGGTCGATGGCGATGGTGGTCAGGCTTTCGACGGTCTGCCGCACCATCCGCACGTTGAGGCCCGACAGGATCACGAAAGCCAGCGCCGCATGGACAGCGACGACGGCGGCGATCGCTTTCGCCTGATCAGGCCGGTCTGCGGTTCCTCGATAGCTCGACACGTCTGTCTTCCAGTCGACAAACGCACGTCCCGGGTGAAGGTTTAAACCGCGCGATTCATGACTTCTGAACGAACAAAAGTTCACGCAACAGCAGTTCTGCACGGGCGTTGGACGGGGACAGCAAAGGAGAAAATATGAAAACTCTTGCAGCAATCACTTTCGCGTCCGTGATCGCACTAGCCTCGGCGTCCCCCGCGGAAGCCCGCCAAGGCTGCGGCCCCGGATTCCATCGCGCGCCGAACGGAGCCTGTATATCCAATCGCGGGCCGCGGCAGGTCTTTGTCGTGGGCCGTTTTTATCCAGGCCGCGGCTATTGGTACAACAGTCGCTGGTACCAGCAGCGCGTTCGCGCTCGGAATGGCTGGCGCTATCGCTGATCGCTAGCGCCTACTGAGCATTCCTCGCCAGCCACTGCTCCAGCCACTTGATGGTGTAGTC
>JAXDPR010000279.1:0-6525 GCA_034668265.1 Sphingomonadales bacterium | reverse complement strand
CGGATCGACGGGTCGATCGCGCTCGCTTTTTGCGCGAGCTCGATCCCGTCCATCTCGGGCATGACGATGTCGGTGAGCAGGAGGTCGAAGTGGCTCGCTTCGAGCAATGGCACCGCCTCGGTCCCGCAGCCAACCGCCTCCACTTCATATCCGACGCGCTGCAGCGCGCGCTGCAGATATTCGCGCATCGACGTATCGTCTTCGGCCAGGAGAATTCTTGCCATCACCTACTCTATGCGCTGCCCGAATGCGTTTATCCAGAAGCGAATAATGTTCTGGCGCGTTGCAGGCTCCCTCTCCCAGTCCTAAACTGGCACGGAAATTAACTGCGCCTGTGAACAAACTCCCCCCACCAGCGATCCACCGGCCGCGCGGCCAGCTACCGGTATTGCTGTCGGTGCCGCATTCCGGCCGCGATTATCCCGACTGGCTGATCGGGCTCGCTGCTGCGGGCAAGCCGTCCCTGACCACGCTTGAAGATCCGTTCGTCGATCGCCTCGTGTGGCGAGCGCTCCAGCGTGGCTGCGGCGCAATTATCGCTCGAACCCCTCGCGCCGCGGTCGACTGCAACCGCGGCGAGGATGAGGTCGATCCGTCGGTGATCGAGGGCGCTCGTCGCCACCGCGTCAGCGCCCGCGCCCGCGGCGGGCTCGGGATCGTTCCCGCGCGCACCGCCCAGCATGGTTATTTGTGGCGCCGGGCGATTACGCCAAAGCAACTCGACGAGCGGCTCAACCAGGCACATCGTCCCTATCATGAGGCGGTCGAGGCGCAGCTTTCATTGCTGCTCGACCGGTTCGGCTGCGCGCTTCTGCTCGACTGCCATTCGATGCCGCCCCCGCCAAAGGGAGTGCCGCCGTTGGTGTTCGGCGATTGTCGCGGACGGACGGCCGACGCCTGGATCAGTGCCGAGGCGGTGGCGGTCGCCAGGCGGCTGGGCTTCGAGGCCGGGCTCAACGACCCGTTCGCCGGCGGCCATGTGATCGAGCGCCACGCCCGGCCGGCGGACGGAATCCACGCGCTGCAGATCGAGATCGATCGCCGCTGCTATCTCGACGGCAAGCTCGCCAAGCCCGGCACCGGCTTCGACCGTGTCGCGGGCCTGCTCGAGGCGCTCGCCGTCGAGCTGGGTGAGGCGCTGATCGGCCGCCAGTATGCGACGGCAGCCGAGTAGCGGCTAGGCCATCGCCGGGTCCGGCTGCTGAACCTGTGCCGGCGCTTTCCCCTGCTGCATCTGACGAGCGAACACGTCGCGCATCTGCGCCAGTGAAAACAGATGGGCAAACAGCAGGGGCAGCATGCCGTTCTGGTTCATCTTCCGGAGCTCATCGCCGCGCAGGTTGCGGAGCTTCTCCTCGTCGACCATTCGGAAGCCGCGGTAGACGAACGGCTGTTCGAAGCCCTCGGGCTGAATCGCGACCTCGCCGTCCATCAGCAGATCGGATTTGACCAGGTCCTCGATGAAGGCATTGGTTCGAAGGCCCGCGGCCTCGAACTGCTCGCAGAATTCTAGGATCGCCTTGGTCGCGTCGCTGGGCTGGTCGCCCTCGAACAATGGCTCGCCTTCATCGAAGTCGCCGACGGCGCCCGACGTCGGATCGAAGCACAGCGACAGCTCGTCGGTGTCGGGACGGAGCCGGGCGAGAAGGAACGGGTAACGGCGCAGGTAGGCCGGGATATAGACGTTCTGGTCGAGCGGCCGTCCGTCCTGATCGAGGAATACGTTGACGCCCTCGTTGAGCCCCATCAGCGCAATCGGCACCGGTGTTCCGCCGACCGAAAAGACGATCGGAAGATGGCGCTGGACCAACGTGAATTCGTCGACCGTCAGCGGCACGGCGTGAGCCTGTCCCATCTGCGGCATGCTGGTCATCCCGCGCACTTTCATCTTGCCGTGCTGGTCGAGGTTGATCGGCTCAACCGTGTTGTAGAAAATCGGTAGTCCTTCGGTCGGAGCGGCAGTCGCCATCGTAGAATCTTCTCCTGGGGTCCGGGCTTGCGGCTGCGCGGCTTTGAGCGCTCGCCCGCCGGTTATGGTCCGCACGCGCCTCTATTGGCCTCGCGCGCGTTAGGCAAGCGCGGCCGCCCCCAGGCGGCAGGCGAAGCCGCTAGTTCATTGGCCATTCAACGCTTTGCTGCAAAGCCGCCCCTCATGGGGTTGGGCGCCTGGTGATTGCCGGAACGATCTGGAAGCTGATGCTGCTGCTCGGCCTGTTCGGCGGTGAGCCGGCGATCGTCGGGCAATCGGTCACGCGGCTGATGGTCGAGGATGAGGTGGTTCTTCGCGTCCCGGTCCAGCCGCGCCCGTTGCTTCCCGAGATCGACTGGGTCGAGCACAAGGGCCCCAAGTGCATTCCGGCCGGCGCGATCCGGCGGGTGCTGCTGTCAGGGCCGACCCAGGTGGACTTCATTCTTGCCGACCGGGCGCGCGTTCGCGCCCAGTTCGACGAAAATTGCCCGGCCCTCGATTTCTATGCCGGAGTCTATCTTCAAACCGCCGACGACCGCCTTTGCGTCCGGCGCGACGCAATCCAATCACGGATCGGCGGCAGCTGCACGATCGAGCGCTTCAAGCAGCTGGTGCCTAAGCTGCGCCAGTAATCAGCCATATTGGGTGCTTGGGACCTCTCGGCTGTCTGCGGCGTTTCCTTGACAAGCGCTCGACCTGCGGCATAGCCGCTGAGTGCAAGTTGCCGCACCGGCCATGAGAAGCCGCGGCTTACTCCATCATCCGGATTTTGAATGACTTTTGCCGATCTCGGCCTTTCCGACGAACTGCTCCGCGCAGTCAATGACAGCGGCTATAATGAGCCGACGCCGATCCAGCGCGCCGCAATCCCGTCGGTGCTGATGGGCAAGGATCTGATCGGCATAGCCCAGACCGGCACCGGCAAGACGGCAGGTTTCGTGCTGCCGATGATCGACATTCTGCACGAAGGCCGCAGCCGTGCGCGGATGCCGCGCTCGCTGATCCTCGAGCCGACGCGCGAGCTCGCCATGCAGGTGGCCGAGAATTTCGAGAAATACGGCAAGTACCACCCGCTCTCGATGGCGCTGCTGATGGGCGGCGTGCAGATGGGCGATCAGGTCAAGGCACTCGAAAAAGGCGTCGACGTCCTGATCGCGACCCCGGGCCGGCTGATGGACCTGTTCGGCCGCGGCAAGATCATGCTCACCGATTGCAAGCTGCTGGTCATCGACGAAGCCGATCGAATGCTCGACATGGGCTTCATTCCCGACATCGAGGAAATCTGTTCGAAACTTCCGCGCGACCGCCAGACACTGCTTTTCTCGGCCACGATGCCGCCGCCGATCCAGAAGCTGGCGGCGAAGTTCCTCAACGACCCCAAGCGCGTCGAGGTCACCCGCCCGGCGACGGCCAACGTCAATATCGAGCAGAGGCTGGTCGAGGTCAGCGCCGACAAGAAGAAGGAGGCGCTGCGCGACATCCTCCGCCACGAAGAGTTCAGGAACGCGATCATCTTCTGCAATCGCAAGACGACAGTCCGTGAGCTGGCGTCGAGCCTGAAGCGCTCAGGCTTCAAGGTGGGGCAGATCCAGGGCGACATGGAACAGTCGGACAGGATCGCCGAGTTCGACCGCTTCAAGCAGGATGAGATCAACATCCTCGTCGCCTCGGACGTGGCCGCGCGCGGGCTCGATGTCAAAGGCGTCAGCCACGTCATCAATTTCGACGTCCCGTGGCAGCCTGACGACTATATCCACCGCATTGGCCGGACCGGCCGCGCCGGCATGACAGGCATCGCCATCACGCTCGCCACAAGAGCTGATGGGGAGGCCGTCGCCGGGATCGAGAAGCTCACCGGCCTCAAGATCGCGCGCGCTGGCAAAGCGGCCGAGCCGCAAGCCGCGCCGGAGAAGGCCGAGGCACGTCGCGCCGAGCCGAAACGCGAAAAGACTGCCCCCAGGCCCGAGCGGGCGAGAGAACCGCAGCACGAGCGAGCGGAAGAGCCGAAGCGCGAGCGGCCGCAACAGCCCAAGCACGATCCGGTGCCGGAATCGAAAGGCGAACGCCTGCCGATCGTGGAAGATATCAAGAGCGACTGGAACGGACCCCTGCCCTCGTTCCTCTCCAAAAGCGCCGGCTGATTACATTGCTGACACTGGAAAGCATCGCCTCAGCTTCCTAGCTCACCTTCGGGCTGTGCAAGCGAAGGAACCGCGATGACCGAGTACGTGCCTCCGAAAGTCTGGAAGTGGGAACAGCCGAGCGGCGGCCAGTTCGCTAGCATCAACCGCCCGATCGCCGGCCCGACGCACGATGCCGAGCTGCCGGTCGGCAAGCATCCCTTCCAGCTCTATTCGCTCGCCACGCCCAACGGGCAGAAGGTCGGAATCATGTTCGAGGAGCTGCTCGCCAGGGGCCATGGCGATGCCGAATATGATGCGTGGCCGATCCGCATCGGCGAAGGCGACCAGTTCGGCAGTGGCTTCGTCGCCATCAACCCCAATTCCAAGATCCCGGCTTTGGTCGACCGCAGTGGCGCCGAGCCGATCCGCATCTTCGAATCCGGCGCGATCCTGCTCTACCTCGCCGAGAAGTTCGGCGAGTTCCTGCCCGCCTCCGGTGCTGCGCGCGCGGAAACCCTGTCCTGGCTGTTCTGGCAGATGGGCAGCGCGCCATTCCTCGGCGGCGGCTTCGGCCATTTCTTCGCCTATGCTCCGGAGAAGTTCGAATATGCGATCAACCGCTACGCGATGGAGGCCAAGCGCCAGCTCGACGTGCTCAATCGCCGGCTCGCGGAAAGCGAATATGTCGCCGGTCCCGATTATTCGATCGCCGATATCTCGATCTGGCCGTGGTACGGGCAGCTCGCGCTCGGCAAGACCTATGAAGGCGCCGACGTTTTCCTGGAGACCCACGAATATGAGCATCTGCTCCGATGGGCGAACCAGATTGCGGAGCGTCCCGCGGTCAAGCGCGGACGCATCGTTAACAGGCTCAGCGGCGACGAGAGCGAGCAGCTCCACGAGCGGCACGACGCCAGCGACTTCGAGCTTCGGACCGAAGACAAGATCAAGGGCCTGGTCCCGGATCAGGCCGAGGCGGTCAAGGACGACGCGATCTAGCTTCCGCGCCGATAGCGCTGCAGGAATTCCGCCGCGAACACCTGCAGTCGCTGCCCGGCAATCGCGTCCCGCAACCCCTGCATCAGCCGCTGGTAGAACCACAAATTGTGCTGGGTCATCAGCATCGCGCCGAGGATCTCGCCTGACTTCACCAGATGGTGGATGTAGGCGCGCTCGAACGTGGCGCAGGCGGGACACGGGCAGCCTGGCTCGATCGGCTCGGAATCCTCGGCGAAGCGCGCGTTCCTGAGGTTGATCGGCCCGTCAGCGGTGAACGCCTGCCCGGTGCGCCCTGACCGGGTCGGCAGCACGCAATCAAACATATCGATCCCGCGCACGGCCGCCTCGACGATGTCGTCCGGCTTGCCGACTCCCATCAAATATCGCGGCTTGTCGGCCGGCAGCATCTCGACGGCAAAATCGAGGCAGCCGAGCATCGCGTCCTGGCCTTCACCGACCGCGAGCCCACCAACTGCGTAGCCGTCGAAGCCGATGTCGACCAGTGCATCTGCTGAGGCGCGGCGCAGTTGTTCGTCGAGCGCACCCTGCTGGATCCCGAAGATCGCCGCCCGTCCGGCATGATCGCCGCCGCGATCAAACTCCTCCTTGCTCCGCTTGGCCCAACGGATCGACCGCTCCATCGCTTCGCGCTGAACCTCGGCCGTCGACGTGGTCGGCACCAGCTGGTCGAACTGCATGACGATATCGCTATCGAGCAGCCGCTGCACCTCGATCGAGCGCTCCGGCGAAACCATGTGACGCGACCCGTCGAGGTGGCTCGCAAACGCCACCCCTTCCTCCGTCACCTTGGTGAGCTCGGACAGGCTCATCACCTGATAGCCGCCACTGTCGGTCAGGATCGGCCGCTCCCAGCCCATGAACTTGTGCAGTCCGCCGAGCTTCGCCACCCGCTCCGCGCCCGGGCGGAGCATCAGATGATAGGTGTTGCCCAGGATGATGTCGGCGCCGCTGGCCCGCACCTCGTCCGGCCGCATCGCCTTGACCGTAGCCGCCGTGCCGACCGGCATGAACGCCGGCGTCCGTATCTCGCCGCGCTGCATCGCGATCGTGCCGGTCCGCGCCGCGCCGTCGGTGGCGGAGATGGAGAAAGCGAAGCGGGTCACGCGGCGCGCTTACTGGAGCGCTTGGCCGATGCAAACCTGACCTGATATGCTGGCGCACAAACGGGGGGTCGAGATGTCACGCAAACTTGCAATCGCAACTACCGCTTATTGCGCTTTGATCGCTTCGCCTGCGGCGGCGCAGGCACCGGACCCTGGCAGGATTGCCGCGCAAAGGACTGCGATGGCGCCACTTGCGATAATGGACGGCGTTTGGCGGGGTCCAGCCTGGACGCAATTGCCGAGCGGACGCCACGAAGTCACTCAGACCGAACGGATCGGCCCCTTCCTCGGCGGATCGGTGAAGGTTATC
>JAXDPR010000278.1:0-2810 GCA_034668265.1 Sphingomonadales bacterium | reverse complement strand
AGAATCGTGGCGTCGACCCCGCTCGCGCCAAGCTCGCGCATCGTTGCGTCAAGTTCGATCGGGCTGCGTCCAGCCCGCCGCCGCTCGGAGCCGGCGTCTGCGATCCGGGCCTTGAATGCCGTAAAGTTCATTTCCACCGGCCCGCTACTCCATCACTCATGCGAAGGACAGGCCAATGCGGCCGTCGCGGACCCAGCGGACCTGGGCGACGACCACCCCCCGCTCAAGCAGCTGCAGCGGCAGGCGCTCGCCGATGTTGGGGACGTGCGGGAAGAGCACCATCGCGCCCGACGGGGAGATGTTGACCAGCTGTACGACATGCTTGCGGCCGCGGAATTCGAGCACTGCAGTGTTGGACACCGCCGGGTGGCGCGCCTCGCCGCGCTCCTCGATGCTGCGTTGCTCGCTTCGCGGGATCATTGTCCCATCAAGAAAGAAACCCGACGCCACCATGCTCTCCCACTTGAGCCGGCCAAGCTTTAGCCATGCTGGCTTAAGGATTGGTTTGCGACTGTCGGGCCTGGCCTTGCGATTTTCGGCCTCTGTGTCGTCCAGGCGACTGGCGGGTAGCGGGCAAGCGTTGTAATGATCGAAGAGGCGAGGGGTTTTCGTTTGAAATGAAGAGGTTGAGGTCGATGTCGCGGAGTTGGCGCACATTGCTGATTTCGAGTGCGCTGGCAGTGGCCATCGCCAGCCCGGCGGTGGCGCAGATCGCGCCGATGGGCACCGTCCCGCCAAAGACTCAGGCGCCGCAGGCGCAGGCCAGGCCAAAGCCGCCCGCACCAGCTGCGAAGACCGCTCCGGATGCGCTCGCGCCGAGCAACCCCGACTTCAAGCCGGAAGTCCTTGTAACGCAAACACCGACCCCGCTGCCCGTTCCGCCAGCGGTGTGGTACGTCCCTGATGCCGAGGCGCTGCTGAGCTACATCGGAGGCGTGGGCAAGGAAGGGCTCGAGCCCACGGATTACGATCCGGCGGGACTCCAGACCGCGATCCAAAGCGGCAATGTCGCCGCGGTCTCGGCCGCTGCCAATGCAAGCTTCAACAAGCTTTCAATCGACCTCGCGCTCGGCCATGTCCGCAAGCCGGGGCGGACCGATTGGTGGGTCGTCGACCCCGACCTCAATGCTGCCAAGCAGGACGCGCTGCTGCGCGGGGCGCTGGCGGCGCATGACATACCGCAAGCGCTCGACGGCCTTCTTCCGACCCATCCGCAATATGCGGCGCTGAAGGCGGCGCTTGCGGAGACTCCGGCGAGCGACGAGGCCAAGCGCGACCGCATTCGCCTCAACCTCGACCGCTGGCGCTGGCTGCCGCGCGACCTCGGTCAGAAGTATATCATCGTCAACGTCCCCGGCTTCCACGCGACGCTGGTAGAGAACGGGATCAACCGCTGGAAGCATCGGGCGATCGCCGGCAAGCTGTCGACCCCGACGCCGCAGCTGACTGCGCTGGCGACAGGGGTGATCCTCAATCCGTGGTGGGAGGTGCCGAAGAGCATCGAGCATGAGGCCGCGGGCAAGAAGGGCTTCGTGCCGGTCAAAGGGCCGGACGGCGAGATCCAGCGCTGGCGCCAGCCACCGGGGCCGACCAATGCGCTGGGGCAAATCAAGTTCGTGATGCCCAATTCAAAGGCGATCTACCTTCACGATACCAATGCGCGCAGCCGCTTCAACGATTCGACGAGGGCGCTCAGCCACGGCTGCGTCCGCACCGAGCATATTCTCGACCTCGCCACGGAGCTGCTCGGCGACGACGCGGGCGAATGGACTCCGGAGCGGATCGAGGCCGCGCTCGACAGCAAGAAGACGGTGCAGGCGAGCTTCGTGAAGCCGGTGCCGGTCTATATCGTCTATTTCAGCGCGGCCGCGCTCAACGACGGACGGATCGTCGATTACAAGGACCTCTATGGCCGCGACGCCAAGGCGATGGCGGCGCTGATGATGAAGGACGGCGGGGCGAGCCTGGCCGTGCCCAAGCCGGCGGACCAGGTCGCGACGCGCTAGAAAAAAGCGCTCAGTTCGCGGCTTGAGATGATCGGTCGAGCATCACGGGGGCCGTGAAGGCGAGGCCGACCAGGCCGTTTTCAGCCCATTTGACCACCGCGGGGACGAGGATCCCGGCTTCAAAGCGCACATGGACACTGGCGCCGGGAACGAGGTCCGGAACCCCGCCCCCCATCACTCCGCCTTCCGAAATATTGTGGAGCGCGAAGCTGGCCGGCGAACCGTCGATCAGCAGCTGGAGCTTGCGGCCCTTGGCCGACATCCGGGGAAAACGCCGCTGATTAGCAACCTTCGACCGGGACTTGGCCGAAACCGCATGCGGAGTGGCCTCGTGCCAGGACGCTTCCGCCAGCGGAACGGCGGTGCCGCAAAAGCTGCATTCGGCGCTGACTCGGCCGATATACCATTGCGAGCGGCCGCAGCCGGGGCAGTGGTTGGACACGTTCGCACGATAGACAATGTGGTGGCCGCGCTTGGCGAGCCCCGCTGCGAAGGAAGTCGCAGCCCGCTCATAGACGAGGACGTCAGCCATGGATGCCTGTTTCCCTTACCCCCGGCCAAATCCGGCCGCGCGCAAGGTTAAGGCCGCAGTGATTTCGGAGTGGTTACCGGCTCGACAGCTTAGGCGAGCTTTTCCGCGAAGATCATCCGGCCGCCGGCGAGGCGGCGCATCACCCGGTCCTGGCTCGTCCGCGACATGGCAAAGCAGCCCTCGGAGCGGCCGAGCATGCCGTGGAGCGGGATCATGTCGTCTTCGGCATACCAGGCATTGTGGATGACGATCGCGCGCGGCTCGGCGTTGTT
>JAXDPR010000277.1:0-5126 GCA_034668265.1 Sphingomonadales bacterium | reverse complement strand
ACCAAGCTCAAGCTGGCGATCGAGACCAAGCGGCACGACGGCGTCGGCATCGACCTCGTCGCGATGTGCGCCAACGATCTTATCGTGCAGGGCGCCGAGCCGTTGTTTTTCCTGGATTATTACGCGACCGGAAAGCTCGACAATGATGTGGCGATCGCGGTTGTCGCCTCGATCGCGGAGGGGTGCCGCCAAGCCGCCTGCGCCTTGATCGGCGGCGAGACGGCGGAGATGCCGGGCATGTATGCTGCCGGCGACTACGACCTCGCGGGCTTCTGCGTCGGCGCGGTCGAGCGCGACAAAGTGCTGACGGGGGCGAGCATTGAACGCGGCGACATCATCCTCGGTCTCGCCAGCTCGGGTGTGCACAGCAACGGCTTTTCGCTGGTGCGGCGAATCATCGAGCAGGAGCATTGGGATCTGGAGGCGAGCTCTCCGGGCCTCGGGCGGTCGCTTGGCGAGGCCCTGTTGGACCCAACCAGGATCTATGTCCGCTCGTTGCTCCCATTGGTCCAGGAGCGGCGAATCAGGGGCTTGGCGCACATTACCGGCGGCGGACTTCTCGAGAATATTCCGAGGGTTCTGCCGGATGGCTGCCATGCGATCGTCGATGCTGGGTGTTGGCAATTGCCTTCGATCTTTGCCCTCCTGCAAGAGGGCGGACGGGTCGCTCCGGAGGAAATGGCGCGGACCTTCAACTGCGGGATCGGCATGGCGGTAATGGTCGCGCCTGACCATGCGGATGGCGTCACCCGCTCGCTCGAAGCCGCGGGCGAAACCCTGTTCGAGATCGGCCGGATCGAGCAAGGCCAGCGCGGCTGCACCGTCAGCGGCACTCGCGGCACCTGGGATTCCAGCGAGGACTGGTCCGCGACCCACAATGCGTGACGTCAGGCGTGTCGGGATTTTGATTTCCGGCCGGGGGAGCAACATGCGGGCTTTGGTCGAACAATCGCACGACTATCAAGTCGGCCTTGTCGCGTCGAACAAGCCCGATGCAGCCGGACTGGAATGGGCGCGCGGGCGGGGCCTTCAGACATGGTCGCTCGAAAGCAAGGGTCTCGACAAGGAGGCGTTCGACCGAAAGCTGAGCGCCGAGCTTGTAGCGCGCGGCGTCGGAACGATCGCGCTCGCCGGCTTCATGCGCATCCTGTCGCCCTGGTTCGTCGAGGAGTGGCGGGGGCGAATCGTCAACATTCACCCGTCCCTGCTGCCCAAATATCGCGGCCTAGATACGCACGCTCGGGCGATCGAAGCGGGCGACAGGGTCAGCGGTTGCTCGGTGCATATCGTGACCGAGGAGCTCGACGCCGGCGAGGTTCTCGGCCAGGCCGAAGTGCCAGTTCTCCCGGGCGATACTGTGGCGACGCTGGAGGAGCGCGTGCTCGCCGCCGAACATCGTCTATATCCGCAAGTCTTGAGCGAGTTCGTCAAACGATGAGCAATCCCCTGCAGCAGGTGCGCGAGGCAGCGCTGGAGCTGCCCGAGACATCCGAGAAGCTGTCGCATGGCCAGCCGACCTTCTTCGTCGCCGGCAAGCAGTTCGCACAGTTCAGGGACAATCATCATGGCGACCACAAGACGGTCGTCTGCGTCCGGGTCAGCAGCCTCGACGAGCAGGCGATGCTGCTGGAAGCGGACCCGGAGACTTATTCCAGGCCGGCCTACATGCCGAGCTGGCTTTCGATCAACATTGCCGTCGACGATGTCGACTGGGGCCATGTCGCCGATCGCATCGCGACGAGTTGGGAGCTTGCGGCGCCGCGCCGGCTGTTGGAAGCTGGCGGCCGATGAGCGAATCCCCTGAAGCCCGCCGCCGCCGCTGGATCAACCTTGGCGAGACCCTCGCGATCGCCGCCCTGATCGTCTCCGCCGTCGGCGTCTGGATCGCCTGGAAGAGCAGCAACCAGGACAAGCCGACGCGCGTCGTCGAGCAGCGCTCAGCAGTGCCGCTGGCGCTTCGCGGGACCGCCGACAATGATGGACGTACGCTGACGATCATGCCGGCCGACCCGTCACACGGACTGGAATCTCTCAAGGTCACGATCAAAGGCGCCTCACCAATCGAGGTCGGCAGCGACGGGCGCTTGAGCGCAAGCGACGTCGAAGCCACGCTGCGGGGGCGCGAGAAGGAAGCCAAGGACGTCACTCATAGCGTTCCGATGCGGATCGACGCCCGCTACGTCGAAGCGGGCACCGACCGCCGCGGCGGCGGCAGCTACGTGCTGCGCTACAGATGGGAGGGCGGCGGCCTGTTCGGCGGCCGCTCGCTGCACCTGGTCGGACTAGCCCGCTAGGCGGCGATGCGGCCTTTTGAAACCGTGGGGGGCAGTCTCGTTGCCCTTGCGGAAGCTGCGGTATTCATTCGCGCGATCCTCCGGCCCCACCGTGAGCCGGCGTCGAGGATCGCCTGGGCCGTGGTCATCGTCGCCCTGCCAGTGGTCGGGATTATCGCCTACCTCCTTCTCGGCGAGGTCCGGATCAGCCTGAGGCGGCGGGTTCGTGGCCGGGAGATCGAGGCCAGGCTGCCGCGGCCGCCGGGCGAGGAAAAGCTGGCTGATAAGATCGGCGCCGGCTTCTATCGCGCGCCCTTCGCGCTCGGACGGAGCATCAATGGCCTTCCGCCAACCAGCGGCAACAAGGTGACCCTTGCCGCCGACAGCAATGTCGCGATCGACGAGATGGTCGCGGACATCGACGCCGCGACGTCGACCGTCCATCTCTGCGCCTACATCTGGCTTGCCGACAGCAATGGCTGCAAGATCAAGGACGCGCTGGTCCGAGCAACCGGGCGTGGAGTGGCAGTACGGGCGCTAGCCGACGCTTTGGGGTCGCGGCTGTTCATCCGATCCGCTCACTGGCGCGAGCTTGCTGAGAGGGGGGTCCAGGTCCGAGTGGCTCTTCCGGTCGGCAACCCGCTGTGGACCTTCATCCGCGGCCGCGTCGACCTTCGCAATCACCGCAAACTGCTGATCGTCGACAATGGTATTGCCTGGTGCGGAAGCCAGAATTTCGCCGACCCCGAGTTCCGCATCAAGCCGCGCTACGCGCCCTGGGTCGACGTGATGAGCCGTTGGGAAGGCGCGGTCGCCCGGCATTGCCAATACCTGTTCGTGTCGGACTGGATCGGCGACGGCGGCGACGACATCAGCGAGCTCCTGAGTGAGCCGCCGCCGAAACAGACCCCAAACGACGGCGGCGCGGTCGCCCAGGTTATCGGAACGGGCCCCACGGTGAGCTTCGATTCGATGCCGTCATGCTTTGCCGAGCTGATGCATTCGGCCCGGCAGGAATTGGTCGTCACGACGCCTTATTTCGTGCCCAACGATCAGGTGCTCTTCGCATTGATGTCGGCGGCCCGCCGGGGCGTGGACGTCGTCCTCGCACTGCCCAAGCGCAACGATAGCATCGTCGTCGCCGGCACCAGCCGAAGCTTTTACCAGGACCTGGTCGGCGCCGGCGTCAGGCTGTTCGAATATCGCCGCGGCCTGCTCCACGCCAAGACGATCGTGGTCGATCGCAAGATCGGGTTGATCGGCTCGGCAAATCTCGACCGCCGCAGCTTCGAGCTCAATTTCGAGAACATCATCCTGTTCGCGGACGAAGACTTTGCCGCCGTTCTACGCGCGCGGCAGGACGAGTATCTCGCGGACTCCGACCCGGTGACGCAGGCGGTGGTCGACGGCTTCGGTATCCTCGGCCGGCTATGGCAGAACAGCCTGGCGATGATGAGCCCAATTCTTTGAGGAAGATTAGCCGACGATTTCGTCAGGCCTGAAGAAGAAAGCGATCTCGGTCGCCGCATTCTCGTCGCTGTCCGAGCCGTGGACCGAGTTTGCCTCGATCGATTCCGCATAGGTCTTGCGGATCGTTCCCTCGGCCGCCTGCTCCGGGTTGGTGGCGCCCATCACTTCGCGGTTGCGAAGCACGGCGTTCTCGCCCTCCAGAACCTGCACCACGACCGGCCCGGATGTCATGAAGGTGCACAGGTCGTTGTAGAACGGCCGTTCCTTGTGGACAGCGTAGAAGCCCTCGGCCTGCTCGCGGCTCATTAGGATGCGCCGCGACGCAACGACGCGAAGGCCTGCCTCCTCCAGCATCTTGGTGACCGCGCCGGTGAGGTTGCGGCGGGTGGCATCGGGCTTGATGATCGAAAAGGTGCGCGTCACGGCCATGACCGGGCGGTCTCCTGTGCTTTGCTGGAATGAAGTTGGTCGGGCGCCTAGACGCGCGGCGCGGTCGGGGCAAGGGTCAAGCCTTCTTCACCCACTTGCCGCCTTCACGCGCCCAGTAACGGCGCTCAATCCCTTCCCGGCCGGCGAGCAGCTTCCAGGCCAGCCGCGCGCCTTCGAGCGTGCCATCGTCGAACAAGTAGAAGCTGCGGTCGTAGGTCAGGGCCGCCTCGCGCCACAGTCCATCGGCAATCAGCATATTGCGCGCCTGGTTGGGAGCGTCCGGGCTCGTCGAGAGCAGAATCGGCTGGCGCGAATCATCAGCGCCTCCGGCCACGCCATGAGGCAGGAAGGTCGCCGTACCCTGATCCCAAAGCATCCGATCGAGACGGGCAAGCTGCGCTTCGTCCTCGGCTACGACTAGCAAGCGGCCGTCGGCTTCGAGCACCTTCTCCGCAAGGGTGGCGATCACCTGCTCCGCGGGCGTCCCGGCAAGCTGGTAGAAATCGACCTGCATCCTTCGAGACGCCGGTTCGACAGGCTCATCGGCTCCTCAGGACGAGCGGTGTTATGTGTCCGCTCATCCTGAGGAGGAACTGAGCTTGTCGAAGTTCCGTCTCGAAGGACATCAGCGCTCCAGCACGTCGGCGACATATTGGTCGAGCAGCCTGACGCCGTAGCCGGTCGCGCCCTTGTCGTAGGTCGAGCCGGCCTTGTCCGACCAGGCCTTTCCGGCCATGTCGACATGCGCCCATTTGACGCCGTTTTCGACGAAGCGCTGGATGAATTGGGCCGCTGTAATCGATCCGCCCTCGCGCGGTCCGACATTCTTCATGTCGGCGATGGGCGAATCGATCAGCCGGTCGAACGCTTCCGCAAGTGGCATGCGCCACAGCTTGTCGCCCGACACTTCACCCGCCTGCTGCAGCTTGGCGGCCAGGTCCTCGTCGTTCGAAA
>JAXDPR010000276.1:0-2745 GCA_034668265.1 Sphingomonadales bacterium | reverse complement strand
GCGCGGCGCATCACGTTCGAATATGTGATGCTCAAGGACACGAACGACAGCGACCATGATGCGCGCGAGTTGGTGCGGTTGATCCGCAAGTACCGCTTGCCGGCCAAGGTCAATCTGATCCCGTTCAATCCGTGGCCGGGCGCGCCCTACGAATGCTCGACCGACGAGCGCATCCGCGCCTTCAGCAACATCGTATTCGAAAGCGGCATTTCCGCGCCGGTGCGCACACCGCGCGGGCGCGACATCGACGCTGCCTGCGGCCAGCTGAAAACGGCGGCGGCGCGCAAGCGCAAGTCGGCCGCGACCGTTTGAGGGGAGGCAAGATGTCGCTGATCGGCCGGCTGATCGACAAGCTTCTGACCAGGGGCAGCATCACCTTGCTCAGGCCGGGCAAGGCACCTCGCACCTATGGCCGCGGCGGCGGCAAGCATCTCACCGTCCGCTTGACCGATCGAAAGGTCGCGTTCGACATTTTGAGGAGCCCGAGCCTTGGCGTCGGTGAGGCCTACATGGATGGCCGGCTGGTGATCGAGGACGGGACGATCCTCGACCTCCTCGAGATGGCCGTCGGGTCGAACCGGTGGGAGGACGACAGCGCGGGCGAGAAGACGCTGGGTCGGGGCGCGAAGCACCTGCTGCGCAAGCTCCGGCGAAACACGCCGAGCCGCTCGCGGCGCAACGTCGCGCATCACTACGACCTCAGCGACGAGCTCTACGAACTCTTCCTCGACGAGGACAAGCAGTACAGCTGCGCCTACTTCACCGATCCCGCCAACAGCCTCGAGCAGGCGCAGTCCGACAAGAAGGCGCATATCGCCGCCAAGCTCGCGCTCGAGCCGGGCCAGCGCGTCCTCGACATCGGCTGCGGCTGGGGTGGCATGGCGCTTTATTTGCACCGCGCCGCCGGCGTCGATGTGCTCGGAATCACTTTGTCCGAGCACCAGCTCAAGATCGCCCGGCAGCGCGCGGCAGCGGCCGGAGTGTCGGACCACGTGAAGTTCGAACTGGTCGACTACCGTCTGCTCGACGAGAACTTCGACCGGATAGTTTCGGTCGGCATGTTCGAGCACGTCGGGCGCAAGCATTACGGCGAGTTCTTCGCCAAGTGCCGCGAGCTGCTGAAGCCCGGCGGGGTCATGCTGCTGCACACCATCGGCTTGCTTGGCGAGCCGGCGAGCGGCCCGGACCCGTTCACCGACAAATATATCTTCCCCGGCTATCATTTGCCGTCGCTGAGCGAGATGGTGGCCAAGAGCGAGAAGGTTCGGCTGATCGCGTCCGACGTCGAGACGCTGCGGCTGCACTACGCCTTTACGCTTCGCCACTGGCTCGAGCGCGCGACAGAAAAGCGCGCCAAAATCGAAGCGCTCTACGACGCGCGTTTCTTCCGGATGTGGGAATTCTACCTCGCCGGCGGGATCGTGATGTTCGAGAGCGGCGCCGCCTGTAATTACCAGATCCAATATGTCCGCGACCGCAACGCCGTGCCGGTCACTCGCGACTATATGCTGGAGACGGAACGGCGGTATCGCGAGCTGGAAAGCAAGCCGGCGCCGACGGCAAGCAGACCGCGCGGCGCCGGGCGTAAGCGAACTTTGGTTTCGACGAACGCTTAGCCGGGCCGCTTAGCCCTGGCGGCGCTCGATGCGCATCATCCGGTGGCCACGGCCGCGTTCGTCGGGCGTGATCTCTCCGTCGTGATTGACATCGGCCTTGTCGAAATGCGCGAGCGCCGCGGCTTGGGCCTCCGCCAGCGAAACGCGGCCATCATGGTTCGCGTCGGCCATTTCGAACAGATGTCCGCCGAACCCGCCCGCACCCGCGCCCATGCCGCCCATGTGGCGCATGTGCATTTCCATGCCCATGCCGGGATGGCCATCCATCGGCGGAAGAGCGCCGGGCGCTCCGTCCGGGCCGCCGCGCATAATCATGACGCGCTCCTCGCGCACTTGGGGCTTGCCCGCCGTGAATTCCTGTCGGCTGATATTGCCGTCATGATTGGTGTCGAGCCGGTCGAACATCGCACCCCTGTCGCCGATGTGGACGCCGCGGTCGGCAAGGCGCTTTTCGACGTCGCCGGCTTTGCCCGTCGCCGCCATCATTTTCGAGTGGATGGCCGCGACCTCTTGCCTGGTCACAAAGCCGTCGCGGTCGGTGTCGAGCTTGGCGAAGAGCCTGGCGACATGGCCTGCCACCTCGTCGCGAGTCATCTTGTGGTCCGACATGAACCTGACGCGCATCTGCTGCATGCCGGGAGCAGACGAAACCTGGAGCGGCGGGGCAGTGCCTTGAGCGACTCCTAGCGGCGCGGGCGGCGCCGGCTGGGCAGCGACAGCAACCGACGCAACGGCAAGCGCGGCAAGCGCACCGCCGATCAAGAATGTTTTCATCACTTGCGTGCCTCCTCCTGGTGATTGACCCCGAGCTAAATCATCCAAGCTTGCTGGCAATTGAACGGAGGCGAAACGAGCGCCGCCTTGCAGTCTGCTGCTCCATGGATGGAGCGTGAATAGCGAGTCATGCTTGGCCTCGGCGCATGGACAATCGGGCCGATCCCGCTAGGACCCGCGCGGCCATCAAGGCACTGCAGGGCGTGTGACAATGGGGGTTGAAGCCGCTGCGGCGGACCGATTGCCGAGCGATTCCGGCCCATGGTGGGAGTCGGCGTGGTGCCTGGGCCTCGTCGTCTTTGCGACGGCACTGCCGCTCCTTTACCCGCCGGTGCCGCCGCTCGTCGACCTCCTC
>JAXDPR010000275.1:0-3521 GCA_034668265.1 Sphingomonadales bacterium | reverse complement strand
CCGAGGACGGCATGCTGCTTGAGGCCGACGTCATCCTAGTTGCTCCCGGCGACGCTCACCTGACGGTCGAGCCGGGCCCCAACGGCGCGGTGGTTCGGCTGACGCACGGGCGCAGCTCGAGCGGCTGCATGCCCTCGCTCGATCCGATGTTCGGATCGGTCGGCGCGGTTTATGGCGCGGGCGCTCTTGGCGTCGTTTTGACCGGCATGGGCCGCGACGGAGTTGAAGGCGCATCGCGCCTGGTCGCTTGCGGCGGATCGATCCTGGCGCAGGACGAAGCCAGCTGCGCCGTGTGGGGCATGCCACGCGCGGTGCTCGAGGCCGGGCTTGCCTGCGCAGTTCTGCCGCCGGACAAGATGGCGCGCCGGATTGCGTCGCGCACGGAGGAACAGAAGCCGTGCAACTGAGCGACAGCTCCAGTCGAATCCTCGCCGGCCTGCTCGAAGCGCGCACCGGCCAGCAACTGACGATGAGCCGCCGTTGGCGGATCGAGACAGCGCTTTCGACACTCCTGCGCGAACGCGGCATCGCCACGCTGGACGAGCTCATCACCATCCTCGTCATGGGTAAGGAACCAAGCTTGTCGCAACAGGTGGTCGAGGCGCTGCTCAACAACGAAACCTATTTCTTCCGCGACCGCGGGCCGTTCGATGTGCTCCAGCGCCACGCGCTGCCCCAGCTTGCGCAGAAGCGTGAAAAGTCGAAGCGGCTGCGCATCTGGTCGGCCGGCTGCTCAACGGGGCAGGAGGTCTATTCGCTGGCCATGCTGTTCGCCGAAGCGCCCGAGCAATGGCGCGGCTGGACCATTGACATCCTCGGCACCGACGTTTCGACCGCTTGCGTCGATCGGGCGCGCAGCGGCGTCTTCACCCAGTTCGAGATCCAGCGCGGCCTTGGCATTAACCAGATGATCAAATGGTTCGACGAAGTCGCCGACGGCTGGCGTGCGGTCGAACCGTTGCGCAAGCCGGTCCGCTTCCAGGTCCACAATTTGCTCGAGCCCGTGCCGCACCCCGGCGATTTCGACGTCGTCCTCTGCCGCAACGTGCTGCTCTATTTGAGCCCCGAGAAGAAAGCGATGGCGTTCGAGCGAATTGCCGGCGCAATGGCCGAGGACGGTTGGCTGATGCTGGGCGCGGGCGAGACCGTGATCGGCCAGACCAAGAAGCTCGGCGCCGACGTCAATGCGCGCGGGCTTTACCGCCTGGTCGGGGACGGTAGCCGGGTCGAGAAACGCGCCGGCGCAGACCGTCGAACGGTCGCTGGGGCTTGACCCCACAGCCGTAGCTATGCGCCATTGCGCGCGTGGAACTGGACTTCATCGAGCGTCCGTCGCCCAATTTCGACGAGCGGCAGCTGCCCGTCTCGATGATCGTCCTGCACTATACCGGAATGCCGGATGCCCAAGGCGCTCTCGACCGGCTAACCTCGCCCGATGCGAAAGTCTCATGCCATTATCTGATCGACGAGGACGGCACGACCTACCGGCTCGTCGACGAGACCATGCGCGCCTGGCACGCGGGCA
This sequence comes from Sphingomonadales bacterium, assembly GCA_034668265.1. GTDB lineage: Bacteria > Pseudomonadota > Alphaproteobacteria > Sphingomonadales > Sphingomonadaceae > Sphingomicrobium. The sequence continues at coordinate 1,996 of JAXDPR010000275.1, read as the reverse complement.
AGTCGCGGTGGCGGGGCGTCACCGACGTCAATTCGGCGAGCGTCGGCGTTGAGATCGTCAATCCCGGGCACGAGTTCGGCTACCGGCCGTTCCCGGACGAGCAAATCGCGTCGCTGATCCCGCTCGTAGCGGACATCAAGGAACGGCACGGAATTGGCCGCGGCAATGTCGTCGGCCACTCCGATGTCGCGCCCGCGCGCAAGGAAGACCCGGGAGAATTGTTCCCGTGGGCGGCTCTGGCCAAGCGCCGGCTGGCGCTTCCGAGCCCGACGCGCGACCTCATCGACCCTTATTGGACCGACGCCGGCTTTCTGCTGGCGCTTGAGCGCTTCGGCTATGACGTCACCGATACCCAGAAGGCGGTGATCGCCTTCCAGCGGCGCTTCCGCCCCGAACTCATCGACGGGATCATCGACGGCGAGTGCCGGGCGAAATTGCTCGCTCTGTTGCTGCCCCGGCCGCAATAGCCCATATTGCAGGTGCCAGAGGGCCGGGCGGCCGCGGCGGAGACTTGTCTCCGGCGAGGAAAGTCCGGGCTCCATGGAACCACGGTGCCGGGTAACGCCCGGCGGGCTGCCTAGCTTCGGCGACGGCGGTTCAGGGATAGTGCCACAGAAAGGACACCGCCCGCCTTCGGACGGGCAAGGTCGAAAGGGTGCGGCAAGAGCGCACCGCGGTCCTGGCGACAGGGCCGGCACGGTAAACCCCACCGGGTGCAAGACCGAATAGGGGCGGCATATGGGCCTGGTTCCGGCTCGCCGCCCGGGTTGGTCGCTGGAGGGGCGGGGCAACCCGTCCCCTAGAGGAATGGCCGCACAGTCACGCTTCTAAAGAAGCGCGACGGACAGAACCCGGCTTACAGGCCCTCTGGCGCAATTTCCGTCATTGCGAGCGGAGCGAAGCAATCCAGATCCGGTCGTCTGGATTGCTTCGTCGCTTCACTCCTCGCAATGACGGCTTAGAAGGATTCGCATGCCGAAGCAGAAGAGATCGGACGACTGGGGATTCCCCCGCTGGCGCTCCTATGGCGACAAGGGCCGCTCGGCGGCGAAGGTGCGCCTGTGTGACCGCGAGGGCTGTTCAAATGCCGGCGATCGTCCGGCACCCAAGGCGCCGCACAGCCGCGAACGCTGGTATTTCTGCGAGGCCCACGCTGCCGAGTACAACAGGAACTGGAATTATTTCGCGGGCCTCAGCCCGGAGGAGGCCGCTCGACGGGCGGCCGAGGAAGAGCTGGGAAATTCCGGGTACCGCCAGTCGGCGCAGTGGAAATGGGCGGGGCCGGGCGACGGCAGCCGCAGCCGCGACGAGATGCGCGCCCTCGACGCTCTGGAGCTTGAGAGCGATGCTGATTTCAAGGCAATCAAGGCGGCCCACCGCCGGCTGGTCAAGGATACGCACCCGGACGCCAATCCTGGCGACACCGAGGCTGCCAAGAGGTTCAAGCAGGTCCAGGCGGCCTATGACGTCCTGCGCAAGGCCGAAGAGCGCCGCGCGCAGGATGTTCGGGGGACAACCGAGGCACGGCGCTAAGAACGCAAGGCGGACTGGGCACCGCCCGGAGCGAGGTCAGTCACCTTTCTTGGGCGTCTGCGTCCGGCGATCACCGCGCCGGCGGTCAGCACGGCGGCGATCCGGCTGATTGCCCGGCGGCTTCTTGACCTTGCGTCGGTCGGTCTTGCGCCGGTCGGTCTTGCGCCGGTCGGTCGTCTTGCCGTCCGGCCGCGGCAAGTGCCCGGCGTCGATGACGATTGCATCGGCCGTCACGTCGGTGTCCTGGAGCCTTGCTTTCGCGGCGGAGAGGATAAGCGACAGGTTGTTCTTGACGAACCCGCAGCGGTCGTCGTCGCTCATTCGAGCGACTTGCTCGAAATCCAGATAAGCCCCGATGGCCTCTTGTGTGATGCAGATCGAGCGAATCTTGCCGTCGATCCAGATATCCACGAGCGTGTCACTTCCGCTCGCCCGTATCGAATCGTTCTCCATTATCACCCCC
>JAXDPR010000274.1:0-4229 GCA_034668265.1 Sphingomonadales bacterium | reverse complement strand
TGCTGCGTCAATTCGATCCGGTCTCCTGTCCGGTCCTGCGCGTGGAGTAGCCAGCGCGCCGCACGCTCCGGGATCGAATGAAAAGCGTTGCAGGCAACCCCCTGCATGGCCTGGGCAAGGAGGAAGTCGGAGAAGCGGCAGAAGAGATTGGTGATGAAAGGGGAACGCTTCTTGGCGTCTTCCAGAGCCTTCATCGGCACCTTGAATGCCGGCCCGCCGACGAGCACGAGCGCTCGTGAGAAAGCAGGCGCCTGGCCGCAGCTGACGATCCCGCCAACCGCGCCTCTCAATCCGATCATCACCGCTTCGACCGTGCGCCCGTCGGAAAGCTCGATTTCAAGCGAGATCAACGTCTGGCCGATCGGAAACAGGCTGGCAGTCACCAGCTCGCCGCGAGTGAGCGCGGATTCGCCGGTCTTGAGCTCGACCATGGTCCCGAAGGGCTCGATCAATTCACGCGCTTCGCGCGAGAAGGTCGAGAGCAGGCGGTTTCCGGTGAAGGCCTGATCGGCCCTCGTCAATTCGTCCGTAATTGTTTGTGCCACGTCTTCATGTTCCGCGGCCGGCAGCTGGTGTTGAGTTTCGTTTTCGCCCGGCCTTTTGCGTCAACAATGCGCGCGGCAGCCAGTTGCTCCATCAACCGTGCACGGCCTCGACGGTCGTTCGGCGGCCGAGCAGGAGACAGTCGGCGACGAGGCGGAAGGGGGCGACGTCGACGAGCCTTCGACGCTCGTCGATCAGGTCGGCGAAGACGCGGTAGATGTCGGGATATTCGCCGGGGCCTTCATCGCGATGCTCCTGGCCGTCGAGAATCAGCTTCGAGCCGCCGTCTTCGAGGCGGACGGTCGATCCGTCGCTGGTTTCGACCGCGATCGTCCATTCTTCGCCCTCGCTCCGGCGCCAGTCGAGGCTGGCATGAAGCGGGCCATCGGCCTCGGGGCTCGAGAAGACGATGTCCGCGGCGATCGGAGTCTGGGCGTTCTCGGGCACCCGAAGCTCGGCCGACCGGACGAACAGGCCGCCGGGGAAGATCTTCGTCGCGATCGACAGAGCGTTGATTCCGGGATCGAAAACCCCGAACCCGCCCGGCTCCCAGATCCATTGCTGCCCGGGATGCCATTTGTGGACGTCCTCGTGCCAGTGGATTTCGAGCGACTTGATGCGCTTCCCGGCGAGCGCCCTGGCCGCCGCATCGACGGTCGAGTGATGCTGGGCGTGCCAGGTCGTGAACAGCGACGCCCCCTTGGCCTGGGTGAGGCAGTCGAGCGCAGCGATCTCGGCGAGGCCCGCCGTCGGCGGCTTTTCGAGCAGGCAGTGAAGTCCCGCAACCAAGCATTCGCGGGCGATGTCGAAGCGCGGTTCTGGCGGAGTCGTGATCGCGACCGCTTCGAGGCCGTCGACGCTGCGGATCAATTCGCGCCAGTCGGTGAAGGTCCTGGCAACACCCTGGCCGGAGCGGCTGGATGTGGCGGCCAGCTCGAAGCGCGGATTGCCCTCTATCGCCGGGACGTGCTGGTCCTCGGCGATCTTGCCGTAGCCGAGGATGGCAATGCGGATCGGCTTCACTTGAGGCCCGCCACATAGGCGCGGGCCTTGGCCAGCGTCTCCTCGGGGGATTGGCCGGGCACATAGAGCCCGCCGCCGAGCCCGAAGCCGGACGCGCCGGCATCCAGCCATGGACGCATATTGTCGGGCTTGATCCCGCCGACGGCGAGGATCGGGACATGCTTGGGAATCACCGCAAGCTGGGCCTTCAGCGCCGCGGGAGAAGCGCCGTCGGCCGGGAAGAGCTTTAGCGCGGTCGCGCCGGCGCGGATCGCGGCAAAGGCCTCGGTCGGAGTGAAATAGCCGGGAGTGGAGACGAGCCCGGCAGCGGCCGCGGCCGAGATGACCTCGCTATTGGTATCGGGCGAGACGATGAGCCGAGCGCCGGCCTGACGAGCGCGGTCGACCTGCTCCGCCTTGAGCACTGTGCCGGCGCCGACCAGCGCGCGGTCGCCGAACTGCTTCGCCAGCCGCCCGATGCTGTCGAGCGGGTCGGGCGAGTTCAACGGCACTTCGATGATCCGGATACCCGCTTCGTAAATCGCATTGCCGATCAGTTCGGCCTCGCCGGGCGTCACGCCGCGGATGATCGCAACCAGCGGGCATTGATCGAGGTAATGGTGAAGCAATTCGTTCGCGCTCATGGGATTCTCTTCGCAATTTCGTGGATTCCGGCGAGGAAGCAGCGCTCGCCCTCGAGTTCGATCGCTTCGCGGCCGGCCTGCTCGATCGCCGCGGCATAGAGCCGCGTCAGTTCCTTGCGGCCGAGGACGGGGATCCTGGCGGCGAGCGGCCAGGTCAGGCCGATTCGCACGTCGGTCCCGACGAGCAGCCCGCTGACGTAGGACGGGACGTCATCTTTGCTCATTTGCCCGAGGAGCACCTCGGCACGGGCCCCGAACAGGTCCGCCGGAAGCATGTCGCGATCCAGCACCCTCTGGACCCCGCGCCTGAAGGCGTCGTTCACTTCCACCGGTCCCTGGAGCAGGTCGCCGAGGATGCTATGCTCCTTGAGCAAGCTGAACAGCTCGCCGGTCATGACGGTGCCGAAATAGTGGATGACTCCGCCGCGCAGCAATGCCCACTTGTTGTGTGTGCCGGGGTGTGAGGCGAGCGCATCGCGAGAGACGAGGCCCGCCGCGACAGCGCCCAGAAGCTGAACTTCCTCGCCGCGCATGACGTCGGCGCGGCCTTGGCCGAGGAAAGAGACGCCGGGAACGATCGCCTCGCGCTCTCCTGCCCAGACCAGCTTTGCGGCGAGATCGTCGAGGCTCGCGGGGCAAGGGACGTAGGGCGCTTCTTTCCAGCCGCGATTGGAGCCGATCATTCCCGCGAGCAGCAGCGGATGGTCGCCAAGGCGCTGCCGAATCTCGGCCACCGCGTCGGGGAAACCACCCGTGGGCACGGTCAGGACGCCCTTGTGATCCTCGAATTCGTCGACGCACTCGCCAGATGAATCGAGGCGGTAGGCGCGACGGTTGGTCGTGCCCCAGTCAACCGCGATGAAACCTTCAGCCCAGCGCATGCTTTTTCCGCCCATAGCCGAAAACCGCGGGCACGCGACTTCGCTCCAAGGTTTTCTTTTCGGCCCGCTAGGCTAGTGGGGCGCGACAGCAAGCCCCAAGGAGATTGAGCCATCGCCAACTTCATGTTCGCGACGGGGATCGAGAATAGCTACCCGACGATCAATCATGGCAAGACCCGCGTCGACCAGATGGCGGCGTCCGGCCATTACGATCGCTGGCGCGAGGATTTCGACTGCGTCCAGGAGATCGGCATCAATTATCTCCGCTACGGCCCGCCGATCCACAAGACCTACCTTGCGCCCAACAAATATGACTGGGAGTTCACCGACCTCACCTTCGCCGAGCTCAAGCGCCGGGACATCACGCCGATCGTCGACTTGTGTCACTTCGGCGCGCCCGACTGGATCGGCAATTTCCAGAACCCCGACTTCCCTCGGCTGTTCGCGGCTTATGCCGGCGACTTCGCCGAGCGCTATCCGTGGGTGCAACTCTACACGCCGATCAACGAGATGTTCATTTGCGCGGTCTTCTCGGCCAAATACGGCTGGTGGAACGAGCAGAAGAAGGACGACGTCTCGTTCGTCAACGCGCTGAAGAACCTCGTCAAGGCGAACATCATGGGGATGATCGAGATCCTCAAGCGCCGCCATGACGCGATCTTCATCCAGTCTGAATCCTCGGAATATTATCACGCCGATTCGCCCGCCGCGATCGGCCGCGCCGAGGTGCTGAACCAGATGCGGTTCCTGAGCCTCGACCTCAATTACGGGCGCCGCGTCGACAGTGGAATGTACCAGTATCTGCTCGATAACGGCATGAGCCGAGAGGAATATGAGTGGTTCTTGAACCACCGCCTCAAGCAGCACTGCATCTTCGGCAACGATTATTACCAATTGAACGAGCACCGGGTGTTCGCCGACGGCCATACCGTCGCTGCCGGCGAGACGTTTGGCTACACCGAGATCACGCGGCAATATTACAACCGTTACCGGCTTCCGGTGATGCACACCGAGACGAATTTGTGGGAGGGTCAGCACGGCGACGAGGCGGTCAAGTGGCTGTGGAAGGAATGGGCCAACGTCCTGAGGCTGCGCAACGTCGGAATCCCGACCGTCGGCTTCACCTGGTACAGCCTGACCGACCAGGTCGACTGGGACA
>JAXDPR010000273.1:0-4458 GCA_034668265.1 Sphingomonadales bacterium | reverse complement strand
GGCGGCGCTCAAGGCGCTGAAGGCCGGGGGCGGCGTGCTCATCGGCTTCAACGCTGAAGCGTCGCATCGCATCGTCGACATGCGCGAGTGCCATATCCTGCGGCCCGAGCTGTTCGATTTGGTCGAGCCGCTGCGCGCGCTTTTGGCGCCTATGCTCCAGCCCAAACGGATCGTGGAAATCCAGCTTACGCTGATCGATTCGGGGCCGGACCTGCTGCTGAAAGGCATTCATGCCCGGCGGCTGGACGAAATCGAGCGACTGATGGCATTTGCGGTGAAGCACGACCTTGCCCGGCTCGGCGTCGATCGAGGTCTCGGCCCCGAGACCTTGTACGAGCCACAGCCCGCGGCCGTGACCCTGTCGGGAACTCGGGTGGCATTCCCGCCCGGAGCCTTCATCCAGGCGACGGAAGACGGGGAAGATGCACTGGTGCAAGCGGTTCAGGAAGCGCTGGCAGGATCTTCAAGCATCACCGACTTGTTCGCGGGCCTTGGCACCTTCGCGCTCGCCGTCCGCGCCGTTTATGCGGCCGAAGCGTCCAGAGACGCCGCCGCCGCGCTGAAACGCGCTGCGCCTGCCATGAATGTCGAACACCGCGACCTCTACCGGCGGCCGCTGGACCGCAAGGAGCTCAAGCCCCTCGACGCTGTCATCCTCGATCCACCGCGCGCCGGGGCGGCCGAGCAGGTCGCCGAGCTCGCTTCCTCAACCGTGTCGCGTGTCGCCTACGTCAGCTGCAATCCGGCGACCTTCGCGCGCGACGCCAGGACGCTCGCCGACGGCGGCTACCGGCTCGACTGGGTGCAACCGGTCGGCCAGTTCCGCTGGTCGACCCACGTCGAATTGGCAGCTTCGTTCAGCCGATAACGCCGCAGTCATGCAGGATCCTCAGGCCCGCGTGGACCGTCAGTCCGATCAGGCACAGCGAAGCCAGCGAAAAGATGATCAGCCGATAGCGCACCACGTTGACGGTGCTCTGGAACAGGCTGTGGACGATGCGCAGGCCGACATAGCCCCACGCCAGCAAATAATTGATGCCGCCACCGAAATCCATCAGCGCGAGGGTTAGCGCGATTGCGTAGAACAGCGTCGGCTGCTCCATCAAATGGCTGTAATTGTGCGATTTCCATTGCGCCTTGGGGTCAGCCTTGCCTTCCAGGTCGACGCCGCGCGCGCCGTCCGGAATATTGCCTGGAGTAATGCCGAGCCGGCGGAACTCAGCGAGGCGCGCGACCACCATCCAAAACATGGCGATCAGCGACCAGGCAACCAGCGCCACAACCGGCGCGAGAATTGGGCTGTAATGCATGAGAAGCTCTCCCCCGATGAGTGAGGAGAAAGTGCGGCAGTTCGTTCCGCTTGGCAATCGGATAAGCATCGGCTCTACAAGCCGGGTGACGGATCGACCGAGCGACCGATCGCGCTTGTCGCGAAGCCAGATAGCGGCCGTTGCTGCCGGCAATGCGCTCGAATTCTACGATTTCGTGACGTACAGTTTTTTCGCGGTCCAGATCGGCCGCAGCCTGTTCCCCGGCGATGCGTCGCAATCCTTGATCCTGTCGCTCGCAACCTTCGGCGTGGGGTTCGTCAGCCGTCCGCTCGGTGGTCTGATCATTGGCCGAATGGCCGACCGGCGCGGACGCAAGCCGGCGATGATCCTCTCATTCGCCCTGATGGGGATCGGGATCACGGGGCTGGCGCTGACGCCGTCCTATCACGCCATCGGCGCGGCGGCCTCGATCCTCGCCGTGATCTTCCGGCTCATCCAGGGTTTCGCACTCGGCGGAGAGGTAGGTCCCAACGCGGCTTTCCTGCTCGAGGCTGCGCCGCCTCACCGCCGCGGCTTCTATTTGTCGATCCACCTCGCGACAGCTGACCTGGCGGTCCTCTTCGCCGGTATTGTAGGCTTGGCGCTATCGTCCTTGCTGAGTGCGCCGATGCTGGACGCCTGGGGATGGCGCATCGCCTTCCTGATCGGCGCGTCGATCGTTCCTTTCGGGCTCGCGCTGCGCCGGACGCTGGAGGAGACGCTGCCGGCCGAAGCGAAGGCGCCGGCACCGCCGGGAAGCCTGCGGCCGCTGTTGATGATCGCGGGCGCGGGAATGCTGATCCTCGGCGCCGGCACGATCAGCAACTACACGCTCGATTATCTCACAACCTATGCCCAGGACTCGCTGCACATGGCGGTGCGATCGGCGTTCGGAGCGACGCTCGTTCTCGGCCTTTTCAGCACCGTCAGCGATCTCGCGACGGGTCGGCTGGTCGATGCATATGGACCGAAGCGCGTGCTAGTCCTGCCCTGGCTGGCGCTGATCCTCCTCGCTGTGCCGACTTTCTATGTGCTCGATGCGGCGCGGAGCACGTCCGCGCTCTTCGGGGCAACGGCGCTCCTGACTCTGCTCCATATTTTCGGCTCGTCGGCCGCGATCCTGTTGTTCATCCAGGCCTTGCCGGCACGCGTCCGCGCCGGCTCGTTGAGCCTCGTCTATGCGCTCGCGATCGCGATCTTCGGCGGCAGCACGCAGCTGGTCGAAAAGCTGCTCATCCGATGGACCGGAAGCGCCGTCGCGCCCGGCTGGTACATGATGGTCGCGGTTGCCGCCGGGCTGGCCGGGGCGCTGATGATCAGAGAGCCCGCCCGGCAGGGTTGAGGCGGCTTCCTACCAGGGCCAGCGGACGCGATAGCCGTAAGTCGAATAGCCGTACGGATTGTAGCCGTAGGCATAGGGTGAATAGCCGTAGGCCGGGTAGGAATAGCTGTAGCTCGGATAGGCGTAACTGTAAGTCCGATAGACCGGGTAGCGATACGCGTAGCTCGAGTATGCGTAGCGGCGCGGCGCGTAGCGGTAGCTGTAGCTGTAGCTGTAGCTATAATAAGCGTGGCGGTGGTGGTGATGGCGGTGGCGGGCATCCGCGGGCGCCGCGATCAGGGCGCTCGTGCCCGCCGCCAGCAGGATCAATGTTCTCGACATCGATAGCCTCCATTGGCGTTCGTAATCGGCACCCCTGTCGGGCGTTACAACGTCAAACCGAGGCTGGTGTTTCAATCGACGCGCCCAGCTGAGCGCGCCGACCGGCCGACTAGTCGAACAGCCTGGCGAATTGCCGCTTCTCACGATTGCGCCAAGCGCCGCGGTGCCAGGCGTCGCTGGCGAGCAGCGGGAGGACGCTGGTCGCTTCGGCGAAGACCATCTGCTCCATCGCCGTCGAGACCTTGCCCCAGCTCGCCGCCTCCTGAAGCGTCGAGGAGCTGCAGGCGCCGTCGCGGACGTCGGCGACGGTGATCTGCACCGCATATTTGTGAACCTCGACGTCGTCGTGGCCGAGGATTTCGGCGCAGACGACGGTGTCCTGGGTGAAGTTCTTCGGAACGCCGCCGCCGATCATCAGCAGGCCCGTGGTGCCGGCCCTGATCTTGATGTCGGTGAGCTCGCGGAAGTCGGCGACGGCGTCGAGCACCATGTAGTCCCGCTTCGCCTTCATCGCGTCGACCTGGTGCTTGACCAGGCCGAAGCCGGCCGAACTGTCCACGAAAGCCGGGCAGAAGATCGGCACATCATGCTCGTAGGCAAGCTGGACCAGGCTGCCGGGCTTTTTGGCGTTTCCTTCGCTCAGCCACTTGCCCATCTCGCGGATGAAGGCGCGGCTCGAGTAGGGACGCGGCTCGAGACCGTTCGCGATCTCGCCGATCGTATGGTCGCAGTCCTGCAGCTGCTCTTCGTCGATGTAAGTGTCGTAGATGCGGTCGATGTAGAGCGAGCGCAGCGTATCATCGTCAGGGATTTCATTGGCTTGGTAGTGCTTGTGGCCAAGCGCTTCGAAGAAATCCATGTCGACGATGGTGGCACCCGTGGCGACGATTGCATCGACCATGTTCGACTTCACCAGCTCGGCATAGAGGTCCATGCAGCCGCCCGCCGAGGTCGAGCCGGCGATCACCAGTATGATCGAGCAGCTCTGGTCCTCGAGCATCATGTTGTAGATCCGGGTCGCGCGCGACAGGTCGCGGCTGGTGAAGCTCATCTTGCCCATCGAATCGATGATCGGACGGGCGTCGAAGCTAGTGATGTCGATGTGCTCGATCGGCGTCGACAAGAGCTCGGCCTTGCGCTTGTCGTTGATGCGCTCTGCGTCCTGAGTCTTGATCAGCGTGTCGGTCGTCATGAAAATCAAATCCTCGTCTTTCCCGCGAAAGCGGGAATCCCGCTACTCGCGTGATATTACAGTTTCCAGCGGGATCCCCGATTGCACGGGGATGACGATCGCGTGGGGCCTACAGCTTCACAACGTTCGAGCGGGCAGGGACGTCGGCCCCATACAGGCTGGCCATGGGCTCGTCGTCGACGATCGTCGACTCGACCACTCCGAAGCCGTTGAATTGCGTGCGCATCGCGCAGCCGTAGGCGCCGAGCATGCCGATCTCGATATAGTCGCCGACGCCGACGTCGCCGGGCAGC
>JAXDPR010000272.1:0-3853 GCA_034668265.1 Sphingomonadales bacterium | reverse complement strand
AGCATGGTCACGGTCTTGATGTCGGCCTGGATCCCGGCGCCGCCGCCTGAATCCGAGCCGGCAATGATCAAGATCCGAGCCGTCGGCGTCACGCTACCCGCCTTCGACCCCTTCTGCGGGGCGAAGTTATCCATGTGCACAGCCTTGTCGTTTGGGCGACAAATACAAAGAAAAGGTTCACGCCGAGGCCTGGACGGCCTCGCAAATGTCGTCGACCAGCCGTTCGATCAGCGCCGGGTCGTCGCCTTCGGCCATCACTCGGATCAGTGGCTCTGTCCCTGACTTGCGGATAACCAGCCGGCCGCGGCCCTCGAGCTCGGCCTCCGCGGCGGCGATGCGCTTCCTGACGATGTTCGCTTCGAGCGGCTCCGTGCCGCCGTTGAAGCGCACGTTCTTGAGCAGCTGCGGCAGCGGCTCGAACTGGCGCAAGAGCTCGCTCGCCGGGGCCTTGGCCTCGACCAGCGCCGCCAGCACCTGCAAGCCCGCGACGAGGCCGTCGCCGGTGGTCGCATGGTCGGCAAGGATGATGTGCCCCGATTGCTCGCCGCCGACATTGCAGCCGCTTTGACGCATCTCCTCGAGCACGTAGCGGTCGCCGACCTGGGTTCGAAGCAGCTTCAGCCCCGCATCGGCGAGCTTTCGCTCAAGCCCGAGGTTGGACATGACGCTGGCGACCACCGCTTCGCCCTTGAGCTCGCCTCGCGCGTGCAGCCCAAGGGCGATCAGCGCCATCAACTGGTCGCCGTCGACAATCTTCCCTTTCTCATCGACGACCGTCAGCCGGTCGGCGTCGCCGTCGAGCGCAATGCCGATGTCTGCGCCACTGGCAACCACGGTCTGCTGGAGAAGATCGGGATGCGTCGAGCCGCATTCGTCATTGATATTGAGGCCATTGGGAGAGACGCCGAGGGGGATCACCTCTGCCCCCAACTCCCACAACGCGTCGGGCGCGACGTGATAGGCAGCGCCATTGGCGCAATCGAGCACCACCTTGAGCCCGTCGAGGCGAAGATGCGCGGGGAAGGTGTCCTTCGCGAACTGGACATAGCGCCCGCGCGCGTCGTCGATCCGCCGCGCTCGCCCGATCAGCTCCGCCTTGGCGAGCTTTGGTTCTTTTTCGAGTCGCCGCTCGATCGCGCGCTCGGCCTCGTCGCTGAGCTTGTAGCCGTCCGGCCCGAACAACTTGATGCCATTGTCGGCGAACGGATTGTGCGAGGCTGAGATCATCACGCCGAGGTCCGCGCGCATCGACCGTGTGAGCATTGCGACCGCCGGAGTCGGCATCGGACCCAGCAGCACCACGTCCATGCCAACGCTGGTGAAGCCCGCGACCATCGCCGATTCCATCATATAGCCGGATAGCCGCGTGTCCTTGCCGATCACGACGCGATGGCGGTGATCGCCGCGGAGGAAATGCGTGCCCGCCGCCTGGCCGACGCGAAGCGCGGTCTCGGCCGTCATCGGTTCGATGTTGGTCGTGCCGCGGATGCCGTCCGTGCCGAAGAATTTACGCGTCATGCGCGCACTTTAGCGCGCTTAACCGACCCAGCGCCAGATTCCCGCCGGAATGGGGTGAGCCCAGGTCGCGATTAGGAACAGCAAGGTCCCTCCGGCGAGCGCCACGGTGCCCGGATAGGCAAGGCCGCGGGTGAAGGGCACGAAAGCGGTTTCGGCGACCCACTCGTGCCACCCTTCCCCCATCGTTCGCGCTTTCTTGCGGTCCTGCCCGAAGGCCCCGGCGAGGGCCATGATGATGATCGTTCCGTCGAATATGACGCTTTTGAACTGTTGTATGAGCATGAAGTGGACTGCGGCCCAGATCGCGAAGCTCCACATCATGGGATGGCGAGTGATGGCGAGCACGCCCTTGGGTCCACCTCTTGGCCCCGGGGCGCCAACCAATGCGGGGTTTCTGAGGAACGAGCCGACGAACAGAATGGAGGCCAGCCACATCAGGATCGTGCCTAAGATCCACTCAGCCTCGCCCGGGGACCATGAACAATTCTCGCTTCTGCTTACTGCCGCTGCACAGGTCAGCGACGGCTCCCGCCCGCAGGCGTGATAGAAATAGATCATCGCCCCGAAGGTAATCAGCGCGATCAGCGAATAGAGGCCTTGGAATCGCCGCTCGCCCATCGCCCTGACCAGCAGGCCGCGCAACGGATGCGACAGCAGGAAGTGCGTCGCGAGGAACGCGATGCACGACAGCAGCAGGCCAGCCTGGACGGTCAATGCCGGTACGCTTCCGGCAGATCACGCCGAGGCAAGTAGCGGTAGCGCTGCAGAAGCCTCGTCTGGTGAGTCTCGAGCGGCTGGCGCACGCCGTCGATATAGACTTGCTCGGCCGCGCTGGTCGCCTCGAGCGGGTCGCCCGACCAGATGACGAGGTCGGCGCGCCGGCCTGGCGCCAGGCTGCCGATCTCGCCGCCCATACCGATGGCCTGCGCCGGTTTCGAGGTGATCATCGCCAGCGCCTGGCCCCAGCTTACGCCGGTCGCTCCGGGTATGCGCTGAAGCCCGACGAGGTTGCCGGCATATTGGCGCTCCATGAACAGGTTGCGCGTGTCATTGTCGTCGATCATCCCAATCGAGACGTTGACTCCGGCCGCGCGCATCCGACCGACGTTCGACTGGGTCGCGGCAATCTGCTCGAACGACGCGGGAAGGTCGTTCACCGCAGACGCGATCACCGGGACGCCCGATTTGGCAATCCGATCGGCGACCAGCCAGCCTTCGCTCGCGCCGACCAGCACCAGCTTAAGGCCGGGGAATTCGCGGGGAAGATCGAGCACGTTGAGGATATCCCGCGCGCGCTCGACGTGGACGAACAGATATTGCCGGCCCTGCAGCACTGGCACGAGCGCCGCGGCGTCATAGCGGGTCAGCAGCACGTCCTGGTTGCGCTGGCCATTGTAGAGGCGCGATTCGTTGGGATTGCTGACCACCGGGCGCCCGCGTTCGTCGGGCGTCTCGCCACGCGCCGTCTGGACCGAAGGCGCATAACGGCGAAGCTGCGAGGCCTCTCGCAGCGCATTGCGGAACAACGCGAAGGCCGCGGAGCGAGATCCGCCGGCCGCGGCCGCGCCGGCTTCGCCAAGCTCGACGAACTGGAACTTCCGGGCCGCCGTCACGGGCTCCATGTCGGCGCCGGTGTCGATGACCGCGCCCTGGCCCGCGAATATGCTCTTGCCCGTGCCGGGCGCAACCAGCGCGCGAGTAATCCCGTCGTCGCGGTTGACGGCAATCGTCGTGTCGAGCGGATTGATCGCCGGAACGACGTCGATGGCGGCGTTGAACGGCCCCGTCGAACTGGTGTCGTCGGCGGCTCCCGAGGTGTCGTCCCTGCCGCCGCCGTCTTCGGCGCTGGACGCGAGATCGACCTCGGCGAGGCCGAGCCGCGAGTAGCCGGCGACGATTCCTGGCGTCACCCATTTGCCCGTCGCGTCGATCACTTGCGTCCCGGCCGGCAGTTTGAACCGCATCCCGCCCGCGGCGACGATGCGGCCGTCGCGGATGAGTACGGCTCCGCCCGGGATCGGCTCGGAACCGTCGCCGAGCGCGACCGTGCCGCCGGTGATGGCGATCGTTTGGGCAGCGAGCGGTGCGGCCGTTGCGGCGAGCAGGATGGCGAGGAGAGCGCGGGTCATTTGACGTCTCCCTCGCCCGGCTGGCCAAGCTCGAAGTCGCTGACCGGGCGCTTCTTCGGGTCGTTGGCATCGTACATTTCGGCGCCGTCGATCCATACGCGCTCCGGTCGCGTGTAGTCGCTGTATGGATTGCCGTTCCACATCACGACGTCGGCCATCTTGCCCGGCGTCAGCGTGCCCGTCTTGTCCAGGATGCCGAGCGCCTT